>JABJES010000152.1 GCA_018663165.1 Rhodospirillaceae bacterium | reverse complement strand
CGCGAAGACATCATCAACCGCGCCCGGCAAGCCGGTGTCGCCTATATGCTGACCATCAGCACCCATTTGTCGCGTTTTCCCGGCGTTCTCGCCATTGCCGAGGAACATCAGGGCATCTGGTGCAGCCTCGGCGTTCATCCCCATGAAGCCGACAAGGAGGCCGCCAGCGCCACGCCGGAGCGATTGGTCGAGCTCTCAAGCCATCCCAAGGTGATCGGCCTGGGCGAGACCGGGCTTGATTACTATTACGAACACAGTGAGCGCAGCCGCCAGCAGGAGAGTTTCAGAAACCATCTGACCGCGTCACAGGAAACCGGCCTGCCGGTGATCGTCCATACCCGCTCGGCCGATGACGACACCATCGAAATACTCAAAGAAGCCGCCGGAAACGGCCCCATCACAGGCCTAATACATTGCTTTAGTACAAGCCGTGAACTGGCTGAAAAAGCAGTAGAACTTGGATTTTATATTTCACTCTCCGGGATCGTCACCTTCAAGAAGTCGGACGAACTGCGCGCCATCGTCGCCGACCTGCCCCTGGATCGCATTCTGGTCGAAACCGACGCCCCTTATCTCGCCCCAATGCCCAAACGGGGCAAGCGCAACGAGCCGGCCTTTACCGCCCATACCGCGGCCCTGGTCGCCGAAATCAAGGGCATCAGCATCGATGAACTGGCGCGCGCCACGACGGAGAATTTTTTCCGCCTCTTCAGCAAAGCCGAACGCATTGCCGGAGACGTGATTTCCAACAGCGGGTCCACCTGATTATGAAGGTAACCATTCTCGGTTGCGGGGGCTCAAACGGGGTGCCGATGATCGGCGACGATTGGGGTCAATGCGACCCGAATAACCCGAAAAACCGCCGCTTGCGGGCCTCTATTCTGGTCGAAGCGGGCGATACTACCCTCCTCGTCGATACCTCGCCGGACATGCGTCAACAGTTTCTAACCCACGGGATACGCCACCTCGACGCGGTGCTGTACACCCATGCCCATGCCGACCATATTCACGGTATCGACGAATTACGACCGGTTAACCGCCTGATGGGCCGTGGAATCGACATTTATGCCGACCGGCCGACGCTCAACGCCATCGACCAGCGCTTTGGCTATGTGCTTGAGCCCCTGGCCCCGGAGGCCAACGGCTTTTACTACAAGCCCTGCCTGACGCCCCATGAGATCGACGGGCCATTTTCGGTCGGTGGAATCAATGTGACACCCTTTGAACAAGGCCACGGATTTATGAACACGCTCGGTTTCCGTTTCGGGCCAGTGGCTTATTCCACCGATGTGGTCGAGCTTTCAGACGCCGCCTTCGCCGCGCTTGACGGGGTTGAGGTATGGATCGTCGACTGTCTGCGCCAACACCCCCATGTCACCCACGCCCATCTTGAAAAGACCCTGGCCTGGATCGAGCGGGTAAAGCCTAAACGGGCCGTTTTGACCCATATGAGCTTTGAAATGGACTATGAGACCACCCAAAGCCGCCTGCCAGCCGGTGTCGAGGCGGGATATGACGGCTTGATGATCGAGGCTTAGGACTTAGCCTTCGCCGCGCTTTCTTTGAGGGAAAACGCCATCATCGCCATCGACATGCCGGTCATCATCATATTGATGCCAAACAGCAATCCGATGGCCCAGGCGGCCGCCTGGGGCCAGGACGAGAGCAGGATAGCACCGACCAGAACTCCCGTCAGACCGCTGACAAAAATCCATTTCCAGCTCGGGAACGGCCGCACCATGAAGGCCAGAGCCATTTCAAACAGACCACCGATCAGAAAAAAGAAAATCAGCAGCACGGTGATCGTCAAAACCCCCTGATGGGGAAAGACCAGCATCCACACCCCGATAAACAGGGCAAAAAGAGCGGTAATTGCCGAATAAGCGATCTCAGGCCCGGTATGGCTGGTAATCGCCCGCAGGCCCATGACAATGCCGACCAGGGTAATCAGCCAGCCAATAACCAGTTCAATACCGATGGAGAAGGGGCCGGGCAGCATGATCGCCAGCACCCCGATAAGAACAAAAACGATTCCCTCGATAAAAAACATCCGCCAGTGACGATGCATCATCGAAGCCATATTGATCCCGAAACCTTCAACCTGCGTTTGATCGCTGCTCACTTGATCACCGTTTTCCTGACTCATATTTCCCCCTGAATTTCCATTATTTTCTAACCCCATACATCATATATACAAGATAATTCATTGTTTAATATAATTATCTTAAATATCATCATTATTTTCCATAATATATATTATGCGATTTATTGATATCTTACCCAATCGCAATATCGTGTCGCGCCACACTCCTCACAATCTGGAAAGAAAGTTTGGGCGGCGCAGTTATATCGCAGTTTTGATGAGGTTATTTTTTGGAGGCGGTTTGGCGCTTGGTCGATTTTTTGGGCGCGCTTACATTAACCACCTGAAGACTTGTCACCAGAGGTTTGGGAAACTGGGCATTGACCATGGCAAGCAGCTTCTTCCTGTATCTTTCAGGTTTGAAGACAACACCCTTGTCGAGATAAGACATCTGCTTGTGAAGTTCGGTATAGATGGCGTCGCGGATGCGCGGTTCCATTTTCTTGATTTTCGACAAATCGCCCTGTTTCTTATAGGTAAGCGTTACCTTGATCAGGGATTTATTCTTTACCTTGCCATTCTTGATCTGCTGAACCTGAAACGGCTCACTGACATAGGCATAAACGGCGGCCCGTTTCTTGTCGGCCGTTGTTTTTTGCTCGATCTGATAACTATCTGTATAGGTGGCGAATTTATAGTAACTCGCTCCCGCACCTAGAGTGCCAAGACCGACAAGGGTCCAGGCAACGAACAAAACAGGTTTCATTTTAGAATCAACCCCGAAATAAACGCACAGCACCCGCCCAAAAGCCCCCCTAAGACCTTGGTATGCACTGTCACTTTGTTTGCCTGTTCCTAATTAACGTTTCTTTTACCATATTTTTCCCCAAAATCAAACCTATATAAAGGCCCCCCACTCACAACTTCTTTCGTAGATTTTTCATCTCAAAACATCTCGCCAGCGAAACAATATGATTTGGGCGCCGATGAGGGTCCAGTCGGATTTACGGTCGGTCCATTTGCTGTCGTTCCGATGAAGGGGGTTGGATGGGGAATTGCTTTTCTCACGCCAGCGGGCGATGAATGAGCCCTGTTCAATCCTTGCTTAACAGGGCCTTGCCGTGACAAACCAGAAACCACCCTCCTCTCCCGCCTCCAACAACGCCTCATCCCCCGCATCTGGCTCATCATCTGGCGTCTCGTCTTCCATAGACCGGCTGATCGAGGTCATGGCGCGTCTGCGCGACCCGGAAACGGGCTGTCCCTGGGACAAGGAGCAAAGTTTTAGGACCATCGCCCCTTATACAATTGAAGAATCCTACGAGGTCGCCGAAGCGATTGAGGAAGGCGACCACAAGGCGCTCAAAGAAGAGCTCGGCGATCTGCTGTTTCAGGTGGTGTTCTATGCCCAAATGGGCCGTGAAGAAGGACTATTTGATTTCAACGACATCACCCAGGCAATTACCGACAAGATGATCCGCCGCCATCCCCATGTCTTTGCCGATACCAGCCATGCCGATATCGAGGCCCAGACCCACGCCTGGGAAGCCCAGAAAGCCGCCGAGCGGCGGGAGAAAATGGAGCTGAAGGGTCAAGAGCCGAGCCTTCTCGACGACGTGCCGGCGGCCCTGCCCGCCCTCATACGAGCTGAAAAACTGCAAAAGCGCGCCGCACGGGTAGGATTCGACTGGCCCAACCCGTCCCAGGTTCTCGACAAGATCGAAGAGGAAATCGCCGAATTGCGGGTCGAGATTGGCAAAACCGGCACGATTGATCGCCAGGAAGACGAGCTCGGCGACCTTGTCTTTGCCTTGTCCAATCTCGCCCGGCATCTGAAAATTGATCCGGAATCAGCCCTGCGGCGGACCAACGCCAAGTTCGAGCGGCGCTTTCGCCGTATTGAAAGCCTGCTTAAAGAACAGGGCCGGATTCCGGTCGAGGCCGATCTTGCAGAAATGGAAGCCCTGTGGAACCAGGCCAAAGATGAGGAAAGGGCTTAAAGCCCCCTTTTCTCAACCCTTCCCCCGGCTTCACCCGGCGGCTATTGTTGCGCCGCAACATCGCCTAGGGAGCAGACATGTCGCAGCCATCTCTCGCTTTTATCGGTCTTGGCACCATGGGCTATCCCATGGCCGGACATCT
>JABJES010000209.1 GCA_018663165.1 Rhodospirillaceae bacterium | reverse complement strand
GAATTTGCGATGAAAAAGCTGCTTGTCGCTGGCGAGCCGAGAATGTTCCAATTTGCTCGCGCCTTTCGCAATGGCGAGCGTTCACCGACCCATCATCCTGAATTCACGCTTCTCGAATGGTATCGGGCAGGGGCGACCTATTGCGATCTGATGACTGATTGCCGCGAGCTCTTTGCTGCTTGTGCCGACTCTCTTCCGGAAACCAAGCTGAGCTGGCAGGGAAAGACCTGCGATATCAATGACGAATGGCGCTTTCTTACCGTCGCCGAGGCCTTCACCAAATATTGCGGGATCGATTTGCTGGCCACAGCGCTCGATCCTCTGGCTCCCGATGCCGCCCTGTTGGCGGTGGCGGGGAAAGCAAAACTCAATATGACCTTCTCACCCGAAGATCGCTGGGAGGATATCTTTTTTAAGATTTTCCTCGACCATATCGAGCCCAATCTGGGCGTTGGCGCGCCGATGATCCTTTATGACTATCCCCTCTCAATGGCGGCGCTTTCCCGTGTCCATGTGGAAGCCCCCCGGCTGGCTGAGCGTTTCGAGGTCTATATCTGTGGGCTGGAACTGGCCAACGGGTTCAGCGAACTGACCGACCCGGTTGAACAACGGCGTCGTTTTGAGGCGGATATGGATTTAAAGCAAAGGCTCTACGGCAGCCGCTATCCTATCGACGAGGATTTTCTTGACGCGCTTACCGCCGGAATGCCGGAAAGCGCGGGCATCGCCCTCGGCTTTGACCGTCTGATCATGCTGTTTACCGGTGCTGCCCATATAGAGGATGTCCTCTGGGCCCCGGTGGACTAATTCGCGCCTCTTTCTTCAAGCGCCGCCTCAATCACCGCATTGAGTTCCCGCACCGCCTTGGCCGGGCCTTCGCCGTGGTCCCAGACGGCCGAAAGCACGGCCAGGAAATCGGCCCCGGCGCGCACCAGTTGCGGGGCGTTTGCCGCCGTGATGCCACCGATGGCGACCGCCTGAATATTGCCGATCTCACGCCACCAGGTAAGAATTTCAGGGTCCGGGTGACCCTTTGCTTCTTTTGTCGCGGTGGGGAAAAAGGCACCGAAGGCGATATAGTTGGCCCCGGTCTCGGCGGCATTGATGGCCAGATCGCGGGAGTCGTGACAGGTCATGCCGATGAAGGCGTCGGTGCCGAGCAATCCCCTGGCCTTGGCATAGCTGGAATCGTCCTGACCGATATGAACGCCGTCGCAACCGGTCTCTAAGGCAAGGTCGGGGCGGTCGTTCATAAGGAAGGCGACATCGCGGTCATGGACGAGGGGGCGCAAGCGTTCGGCGGCGCGTCGTATCTCGTCGTCATCTACCCCTTTCAAGCGTAATTGCACGCAAGCAACGTCACCTGCATCAAGCGCCTCACTTAAGGCGTCGGCAAAGGCGTCGATCTCAAACCGGGGCGGGGTGACAAGATAAAGTCGACAGGGGGGATTTTGGGGGGGTGTTTTATTCATTGTGTGCAGCTGCTTTTCCTTATCTTCTATTTCTTACTGATGTTTTTGGCCAACCAGTCCCGGCAGGCTTGAAGCGGGTCGGCGACTTGATTGAGGTCGAGAGCCTTGATCGGGCTATTGAACAGGGTGGCATCACTCGTTTTGGCGATATCGGCGATTTTGTGCCGCAGTTTTGGGGAAACCTCAACGCGAATGTTTTCTGCTCCTTGGCGGATCGCGCCCAGGGCCAGCCCCGGAGAGCTTCCACAATCGAGAACGGATTTGACCAAAACGCCAGGAATTTCCGCCTCGGTCAGGGCGATGACGTGCTCAAACCATGCCGGGCCACCATAGGCGCAGGCGTTGGGTGCGCTCATCAGGGTGATGCCCTGTTCCAGTTCCGCCGCCGCGCTGAGCGCCGCGCGGGCATGATCGAGACCATGAATGACGATAACGAGTGGTTTCATGTCGGGCCGGTTGGGTATTTTGAGGGAGGCAAAGTTTCTTCTATCATAAACGTAAAGTCACCTTCTGGGGGCATCGGTGTGTATAAAGGGGCGAAAAAACAGATATCGCAGAAAAATAGATATTAAAAATAGATATTAATGGAACGAGGGTTTTAAGGTGACGCAAGGCGGGAAACGTAGAAAACCAGGCGGTAAAAAAGACCTGGCCAAAAGATGGCGCTCTCTGCAGCAGGCAAAGGTTGGGCTGCTCCTGGTGTTTGTTTTAGCCATACTCGGCTATGTATTTTTTGCCTGGCCCTTTTCAGTTGTCGTAACCAATGTTTCATACGGGCCGGTGGTCGAGACCGTCTTTGCCCGGGGGATCGTTGAGCCCAATCTTTTCGACGTGCCCGCACCGGCGGACGGCAAGGTCACCGGGATTGCGGTGAGTGAAGGGATGCCGGTGGCTGAAGGTGGGATTCTCGCTACTCTGGATAATCCTGCTCATCCTTATGTTACAGCACCTTTATCGGGCCGGGTTTATCGGCTTGATGCCATCAAGGACGATAAGGTAACCGCCGGCAAGTCTGTGATGCTGCTGGAAGTTTGTTGTGCTCTGCGTCTCGCCGCCGAAGTGAGTGAGGGTATGCTGCCTAAACTCGTTGAGGGGCAAAAGGTCGAGGTTACGTCGACGGATTTTCCCGGTCAGATCTTTTCAGGTGTTCTGAAGATGATCATTCCCGTCACTGTTGAGGGCGAGCAGCGCTATCGTCTCCATGCGCTGCTTGAGCTTGGTGTGCCGTTGAAGGCGGGGGCGATGGCCGATATGAACGTGGTGATCCGGCGCGAAGACAACGCCCTACAGGTTCCCGTGAGCGCGCTCAAAGATGGTCATATCTGGGTCGTTGAAGGCGGCCGCGCCAAGGCCCTGTCGGTAAGTGTTGGTGTGGTCGAGAAGGGGAAAATTCAGATACCCTTCGGGCTGACCGGGGAAGAGGAAATTATCCTCGCCCCGTCCCGGCAGATGAGGGACGGTTCACGGGTCGTCATCGATAAACGCATCAAACCCTGATCTGAAAACCGTTCTTTCTCTGGCCCTCTAGCTGTTGTGCCTTCTGGCGGTTAGTCCAGCTTGCCCATCTCCACGGCGGTGTCGAGCATGCGGCTGGAAAAGCCCCATTCGTTGTCGTACCAGGACAGAATCCGGCAGAAACGGTTTTCAAGAACCTGGGTCTGGGACAGGTCGAAGGTTGAGCTGTTGGCGTTGTGATTGAAGTCGACCGAGACCAACGGTTCGTCGGTGGCTCCAAGGACGCCCTTCAAGGAACCGTTGGCGGCTTTGATGATGGCGGCGTTGATCTCTTCGACGCTGGTGTCTCGCGATGCGTTGAAGGTCAGATCGATTAGCGAGACGTTGAGGGTCGGCACCCGGATCGCCGAGCCGTCGAGCTTGCCCTTCAATTCAGGAAGAACGAGACCGACCGCCTTGGCTGCCCCGGTCGAGGTCGGGATCATCGAGGTTGCCGCCGCCCGCGCCCGGCGCAGGTCGCTATGCAGGGTGTCGACGGTGCGCTGGTCGCCGGTATAGGAATGGACCGTTGTCATATAGCCGTGTTCGATGCCGATCAAGCCATGCAGAACCGAGGCCACCGGGGCCAGACAGTTGGTGGTGCAGGACGCGTTCGAGACGATCGTATGTTCGGGCTTCAACTGGTCGTGGTTGACCCCGAAAACGACCGTGATATCGGCGCCGTCGGCAGGCGCTGAAACCAATACCCTTTTCGCCCCGGCTTCCAGATGCTTCGCCGCCTGATCCCGTTTCGAGAAAAGACCCGTGCATTCAAGGGCGATCTCGACACCGAGCTCTTTCCAGGGAAGCTTGGCGGGATCGCGCTCGGCGGTTACTTTTATCGGGCCGCGGCCAAGATCCATGCTGTCCGAGGTGGTTTTGATCTCGCCGGGAAAACGGCCATGGGCGGAATCGTATCTAAGGAGATGGGCGTTGGTATCGACAGGGCCCAGATCGTTGATGGCGACGACCTCAATGTCGTTGCGGTCGCTTTCGTAAAGGGCCCGAAGAACAAGGCGTCCAATCCGCCCAAAACCATTGATTGCAACACGAACAGCCATTCGATTACTCCTGTTTCCGGGGTCAAGAAGCCGGGTTTAAATCTGATCGGGAAAGGGCAAGCCTTTAATCCCTTCGCGTCCGCAAAATGCCGTCCAGAGAGCAAGGCGTCAACCGTCTAGGTGCTCTGATCGCTTCTCTTTCTGCACAAGCTCTGTGTGAGAGGCTATTTGCCTCCGTTTTTCAATGCCTTGACGGTCTTATCGGGGGAAGCGTATCCTGAGCGCCAATTCATTGACCTAAACCTTTGTTGGGACGGGGTATGTTGTCTGATCGTACGGAAAAAGCCAGAAAACGTTTGGAAAAGGCGATCGCTCGCCTGGAAGGGCTGTCGGCTGAGGGTGGCACCATGGCTGCAGACGATGGCAATTTGAAGGTTGAAAATGCCGTCTTGCAGGAATTGACCCAGAGCGTCTCTGATCGTCTCGACGCCACCATTTCCCGCGTCAAAGGGATACTGGAATCGTGAGGTTTTCCAAATAATGACACACCTTGCGGTGACAATTAACGGACATGATTACAAAATTGCCTGTGAGGATGGTCAAGAGGATCATCTTCTCAAACTCTCCAATGTGGTCGAAGAACGGGTTCAGGAGCTGGTTTCCGCCGTCGGTCAGGTGGGGGACGCCCGTATTCTCGTTATGACCTGTCTGGTCCTTGCTGATGAACTTCACGACATTCAGTCGGATCTGAGCGATCTGCAATCGGTCGCCGGACAGGGTGATGGCGAAGGTGAGGAAAAATTAGCGAGCGGAATAGAAACTTTGGCCCAGCGCGTCGAGGCTATTGCTTCTCAGCTCGAGCGACCCTAAATTCCAGTTTGGACGGGCGCTGAGCCGGTGCGTCAGGTCGATAATCACTGGGGCCAATAAGAACCTCTAGGGAGCTGTCCCTGCCGGAGCCGTGGTTCCGGTATATGGCGCCCACCTGCACTGCAGGCCCGAGGGGATTTGGGACCAACGACCGGGTCGGCTCCGTCCAACTCTGCCGTCCAACTCTGCCGTCCAACTCTGCCCCCCGATCTGCCGGAAGGTTCTGTCCGACCCGTGAACGTTTCAATGACACTGGAGGAACGCAAGGCCTCGGCCAGGATTGAGGCCCGCGCCCGGCGTGACGGCGCCCATGAGGCGGCACTTCACGACTCTCCGCCTATAGGCGAAGCATTGCGGGATGTTTTTCTTGCAACGGTGACCCCGCGACCCGATGCAATTGTCTCTGGCTATTGGCCGGTGCGTGGCGAAATGGATCCGCTTGTGCTGCTGGCTCACCTTCACAGTATTGGACATCGTTGTGGATTGCCGGTCATGGTTGGCCGCGAGAGACCGCTTGTCTTTCGTCAGTGGCATCCCGGTATGGAGATGGAATTGGGCGGCTTTGGCATCCCCGTTCCGCCTGAAACAATGGACGAAATAACACCAGATCTGCTTCTCGTTCCGTTCCTCGCCTTTGATGATGAAGGCTGCCGGCTTGGCTATGGCGGCGGATATTATGACCGGACCCTGGCAAAATTGCGGGCCGACAATACTGATCTTATGGCGGTGGGGGTTGCTTACGGCGCTCAAAAGGCCGACAAGCTGCCACGGGAAGCCACCGACCAGCCGCTCGATCTGGTGGTGACCGAAAAGGAAATGATCCGCCCGCATCGGATGCAAGAGCCCGGTGCGAGAGGAAAAAGGAAAACGACATGAAAATCCTCTTTTGTGGCGATGTCATCGGAAAGGCCGGACGTCAGGCGGTGTGCGAACATGTGCCGCGCTTGAAAAAAGCCGAAAAGATCGATTTCGTCGTCGTCAATGGTGAGAACGCCGCCCACGGTTTCGGCATTACGGCAAAAATCTGCAACGAGTTTTACGAAGCCGGTGTAGATGCCCTGACTACCGGCAATCATGTCTGGGACCAGCGCGAGATTATCGCCTATATCAATAGTGATCCCCGTTTGCTGCGGCCCCATAATTTTCCCAAAGGGACGCCGGGACGCGGGGCAGCCGTCTTTACCCTGGCCGATGGTCGCAAGATCCTTGTGCTGCATGTGATGACCCGGCTGTTCATGGATGCCCTGGACGATCCTTTTGCCTGTGTCGAAAAGGTAATTTCCGGCTATACGCTTGGGGCCACGATTGACGCCGTTATCGTTGATGTTCACGGCGAGGCAACATCGGAAAAGACGGCCATGGGCTGTTTTCTTGATGGCCGCGTATCGATGGTGATCGGCACTCATTCCCATGTGCCGACGGCGGATGCACGTTTACTGCCCGGCGGCACCGCTTATCAGACCGATCTTGGTATGTGCGGTGATTACGATTCGGTCATCGGTATGAAGAAAGCGCCAGCCATGGCCCGGTTTTTGACCAAGATGCCCGGCGAGCGGCTGACTCCGGCCGAAGGCGAGGCGACCATGTGCGGTGTTGTTGTCGAAACCGACGATAAGACGGGGTTGGCTGTGAAAATTTCACCGCTTAGAATTGGCGGCTGTTTGCAGGCGACGCCAGCCTGATAAGGGTTTAGGGCTCTTTCTGATGGCCCCAATCTTGCCATATTGGGGTGTTTCTGTGGGATGGTCTGCAGGGTCGCCCGTGGGGCGTTTTGTGGGACGTTTTGTGGGGTATTTTGTGGGACTGGTGGTTAGGGGCCTCCCATTTCCACAATATATGGTATAATATTTTAATTTAATTACACGGAGTTGAGTTTTCGCGATGGCTGGTCATTCCCAATTCTCGAATATCATGCACCGTAAGGGCGCTCAGGATAAAAAGCGCGCCAAGGTGTTCTCCAAACTGATCCGTGAAATCACAGTTGCCGCGCGTAGCGGCATGTCCGACCCGGACGCCAATCCACGTTTGCGCAGCGCCATTATTGCGGCCCGTGCCGCCAATATGCCCAAGGATACGATTGAGCGTGCCGTTAGCCGGGGGGCCGGTGACGAAGAGGGCGTGAGCTATGAAGAGGTGCGCTATGAAGGATTTGGTCCCGGCGGGGTGTCGCTTATTGTCGATGTCCTGACCGATAACCGCAACCGCTCGGCAGCCGAAGTGCGCTCTGCCTTCAACAAGCATGGCGGCAATCTCGGCGAGTCGGGCAGTGTCAGCTATCTGTTCGACCGGGTTGGTGCCATTTCCTATCCGGTTGCCGTCACCAGCGCCGATGAGATGTTTGAGGCAGCACTTGAGGCTGGAGCCGGGGATGTCGAGTCAACGGAAACCGGTCACGAAATCATCTGCGAGGCCGATGATTTCAATGATGTGCGTGATGCTCTGGAGCAAAAGTTCGGTGCCCCTGAAACGGCGAGTCTGATTTGGCGTCCCCAGCCTCAAACCCAGGTCGCCATCGAAGAGAGCACGGCGGAAACCCTTTTCAAGCTGATTGAGACCCTGGACGACAGCGACGACGTCCAGACCGTCTCTGCTAATTTTGATATTGCCGATGAGGTTCTGGCGAAGTTGATGGCGTAAGCGCCGGTATCGCTCGGTATGAGGGATTTGGAAAGAATATGATGAGCCTGCTGCGATCTGTTTTTGCAAGGAACGCCAGATGAGGATTCTCGGCCTTGACCCCGGACTCCGTCACACCGGCTGGGGTGTAATCGACGTTGAGGGCAATCATTTGCGCCATGTGGCAAACGGTGCAATTCATCCTGACCCTGGCCTTGAAATGGCCCGCCGCCTTTCCTGTCTGTTTGATGGAATAAGCGCAATTATTGCTGAATATGCGCCCCTTGAGGCGGCGGTGGAGGAAACGTTTGTTAATCGCAATCCGGCGTCTGCCTTAAAGCTCGGTCAAGCCCGTGGGGTCGTACTTTTGACCCCGGCACAAGCCGGTCTTCCGGTGGCTGAATATTCCGCTAATGTGGTTAAAAAATCTGTCGTCGGGGCGGGGCACGCGGCGAAAGAACAGGTGGAAATGATGGTCCGCATCCTGTTGCCTGGTTGTAATTTCGAAACCACCGATGCTGCCGACGCCCTGGCGATTGCCATATGTCACGCCCATCATGCACAAACGGCTCAGGCACTCGCCGGTCCGGTTCGGGCTGTCGGCTGATGGGGCGGCAAGGAGTAAGGGGTTGATCGCAAAACTGACCGGCATTCTCGATTCGACGGGCGACGACTGGGCGGTGCTCGACGTTGGTGGAGTCGGCTATCTGGTTTTTTGTTCCGCTCGTACCTTGTCGGCGCTTTTGGAAAAGGGCGCGACGGTCAGCCTTAATATTGAGACTCATGTTCGTGAAGATCATATTCATCTCTTTGGTTTTATGGCGGATATCGAGCGCGACTGGTTCCGCCTGTTGCTGACGGTTCAAGGCGTTGGTGCAAAGGTGGCGCTGGCCATCCTCTCGGTATTGCCGCCGGGCGATTTGATGCAGGCGATCGCGGCCCAGGACAAGACAGCAGTCAGCCGCGCCAATGGCGTCGGTCCCAAGCTCGCGGCGCGCATCGTCAACGAGTTAAAAGACAAGATGGGCAGCATAAATCTCGGTCCTGCGGCGGTCCAAATCGTTGGCGGGTCCGATGTTACCTCTTCTGCAAAGGGCCCCTCGGTTGAGGCGGTTTCGGCCCTGGTCAATCTCGGTTATCGCCAGACCGATGCTTTCGGCGCTGTTGCCTATGCGGCCAACAAGCTGGGCGCGGAAGCGCCGGTTGAATCCTTAATTCCCGAAGCATTGAAAGAATTGGCGTCATGATCGCGTCTGCGCCTGATTCCCCCCGGGTTGTTGCCCCTGGTTTCGACTCCGCCGATAGCGGCGAAGTCTCCGTGCGGCCGTTAACACTGGACGATTTTATCGGCCAGGACCGATTGTGCGATAATCTTCGGGTCTTTATCGAGGCCGCGCGGTCGCGGGCCGAGGCCCTTGATCATGTGTTGCTGTTCGGTCCACCAGGATTGGGCAAGACGACGTTGGCCCAGATTGTCGCCCGGGAGGCCGGTGTCGGTTTCCGCGCCACCTCTGGTCCGGTGATCGCCAAGGCCGGAGATTTGGCGGCGCTGCTGACCAACCTTCAGCCCCGTGACGTTCTTTTTATAGATGAAATCCACCGCCTCAATCCGGCGGTCGAAGAAATTCTCTACCCGGCGATGGAAGATTACCAACTTGATCTCATCATCGGTGAGGGGCCGGCAGCGCGTTCCGTGCGGATTGATTTGCCGCCCTTTACTCTGGTTGGGGCGACCACCCGTTCGGGTTTGATTACGACGCCCTTGCGCGAGCGGTTTGGCATTCCCCTACGATTGGCCTTTTACCAGCCCGAAGAGCTGGTCGAGATCGTGATGCGCGGGGCGGGTTTGTTTGGGATTGATCTCGTCGATGCCGGGGCGATGGAAATCGCCCGGCGTGCCCGGGGCACACCGCGGGTCGCTGGACGCCTGTTACGCCGGGTGCGCGATTTCGCCGCCGTCGCTGGCACCACTCGTATTGATTTGGAGGTGGCGGATCAGGCGCTGACCCGTCTTGAGGTTGATAAGCTTGGCCTCGATTCCATGGATCGGCGCTATCTGACCTGTATTGCCGAAAATTACGCCGGCGGTCCGGTCGGCATTGAAACCATTTCTGCTGCTCTTTCCGAACAGCGCGATACCCTGGAAGATGTGGTGGAGCCTTTTCTGATCCAGCAGGGGTTTATTCAACGTACGCCGCGCGGTCGGGTTCTCTGCGAAATGGCATTCTCTCATCTCGGTCTGGCGCTTCCCCCTGCCTTCTGCGACGGGCAACTCGGTCTTTACGGGGCTGAGAATGCAGCGGATGGCGATGATGGTTGAAACCGCTTATCAGCGTTATACGGACCCATCGGGTGGACCGCTCCCAGGTGCGATATCCGGGGGCGTGCACCGTTTTTTTCTGCGGGTCTATTATGAGGATACGGATGCTGGCGGTATCGTCTATTACGCCAATTATTTGAAATTTGCTGAACGGGCGCGCACTGAAATGATGCATTTAGCCGGGCCCGAATACGGCAATCTCATTCATCGTGACGGCTATGCTTTTGCGATCCGCCGCTGCGAGGCCGAATTTCTTAGCCCCGCCCGTCTTGACGATCTTCTTGAGGTCGAAACCTGTGTCGTTGAGACCGGTGGTGCCTCGCTGGTTGCCAGACAGATTATTCGTCGTGGCGATACTGAACTGGTGCAGTTGAAAGTAAAGCTCGCCTGTATTGATCGGGACGGCCATCCGGCCCGGATGCCTGAAAAAATACGCAAGATTATATCGACCCTCTGCCAATCCTGATCCCTAATCAATCATCATTGTCTGGAAAACGAGTCTAAGTCATGGAACCAAATATTATAGATCCCATCGCCTCCGTCCAATTGGGCGTATCCGTCGCTGCCACCGATTTTTCGATCATGGGGCTTTTCTGGCAGGCCGATCTGGTTGTCAAAACGGTCATCATTCTTTTGTTGATGGCCTCCTTCTGGTCCTGGGCGATTATTTTTGACAAGGTTGTGCGCCTGCGTCGTCTTAACGCCCAGACTGCGGAATTTGAGGATTCTTTCTGGTCGGGAGGGGCGCTGGACGATCTTTATGATCGCATCGGTGCCAATCCCCTGCATCCGATGGCGGCGCTTTTTGCTGCTGCCATGCGGGAATGGCGGCGTTCGACCGCTCAAGGGTGGCGCACCGGCGATCTGCGCGAGAGCCTCCAGCAACGGATCGAACGGGTCATGCAGGTTTCTCTGGGTCGTGAAATGGATCATCTGGAACGCTATATGGTGTTTCTTGCCTCGGTCGGTTCGACAGCGCCCTTTATTGGTCTTTTCGGCACGGTCTGGGGAATCATGAACAGTTTCCAGGCCATCGGCCTGAGCAAGAGCAGCTCGCTTGCGGTGGTGGCACCGGGTATTGCCGAGGCGTTGTTCGCCACAGCACTCGGCCTGGTGGCGGCGATTCCAGCGGTGATTGCCTATAACAAGATATCGAATGATCTCAGCCGTTACGCTAACCGGCTGGAATCCTTTGCCGGTGAGTTCAGCGCTGTCCTTTCCCGCCAGCTTGAGGAGGGCAGCTAGAAATGGCCATGGGAGGTGGCATGAAGTCTCAGCCGGGGCTGCGCGGGCGGCGCAGCTTTCGGCCCATGGCCGAGATCAATGTTACGCCGATGGTCGATGTGATGCTGGTGTTACTGATCATTTTCATGGTTACG
>JABJES010000258.1 GCA_018663165.1 Rhodospirillaceae bacterium | reverse complement strand
CTCATCTTGGAGACCATGACATTGATCTTGTATTGGGCGAGGAGCGCCGCCTCTTCGACAAAGGAAAACGGCCCCTTGCCGGTTATCAACGTGTAATCCCGGCCTTCTTCGCCCAGAGGCAGGGGAGCGGCGGGTCGCTCGATGAGGCGGATCAGAAACCACATCTTGGGAGAATGAGGAGATGAGAAAGCCGAAAGCGGGGCCAGACTTGCCGCCCCGGTGGTGATAAAGGCGCGCCGCCCGACAAAGGCCAGGGCCTCGGCAACCGCCTCCATATCGGGCAATTCCACCCAGCGGTCGCCCGGTTGTTGTTTCCACGGCGGACGGGCGAGCTGGAGCCGCTCGATCCCCGCCGCGTCACAAGCGATGCGGGCATTGGTGGAAATTGTCGCGGCAAAAGGATGGGTCGCATCAATTACCCAGTCGATCGGTGATTCTTTCAGATAGACGGCGAGCTTTTCTGCCCCGCCGAACCCGCCGCACCGCACCTCGCCGGGTAAATCACCAGGCTTCTGCGTCCGCCCGGCAAGAGAAGTGATGACCGTTAATCTGTCTCCAAAGTCGCGGATTGCGCGCGTCGCCAGGTCGGCGCTCTCTGTCGTTCCGCCAAGAATCAGCAGGCGTTTCTTCATGGCGCGACGGCAGCGCCGATAAGACGACCGCAGCGATCAAAAACCAGCACATCAACGGCGATTTTATCTTTATCTCTCTGCCCATCAGAGGGAACAAGCACCTCACAGGCCGCGTCACGGGCTTGAGCGGCGATCCTGTCAGCCAAGGGAAGACCGGCTGCTTGCGCCAGCTCAAAAACAGCCCCCGCAGCGATAGACTTTTCGGCCTCGGCGAGAAGATCCGCTCCCGCACCCAGCGCCTCAAGGTCGGATTTAAGCGCCGCCATATCGACTTGTGATCGCGCCGAATGTAGATCCATGTGCCCTGCCGCCAGTTTTGATATCTTGGCAAATCCACCAGCCAGGGTCAGGCGAGGCACCGGATGGTCACGCAGATATTTGAGCACGCCGCCGGCAAAATCTCCCATTTCGATCAGCGCCGTCTCAGACGCGCCGCAATGTTTTTGCGCTGCCAGTTCCGATGTCCGTCCGGTGGCCGCCACCAGATGAGTCTCACCGCCTGCCCGCGCCACGTCGATCCCGCGATGGATCGCATGGACCCAGGCCGAACAGGAATAAGGCACGACGATGCCGGTGGTCCCCAGAATCGACAGACCACCAATAATCCCCAACCGGCCATTGAGGGTTTTTTCGGCGAGCTTTTCACCACCGGGAACCGACACGGTAATTTCAAAATCAGCTTGCGCGCCATGGTGCGCCGCTATTTCGCTGACCGCATTGGTCATCATCTCGCGGGGCACCGGGTTAATCGCCGCCTCGCCAGGTGACAGCGCCAACCCAGGCCGGGTGACCGTCCCCACCCCCTCACCGGCGTAAAAAGTGATGCCCTTGCCCAAAGCGCCTCGGCGCAGGGTGACGCGGATCAGCGCCCCATGGGTAACGTCTGGATCATCGCCGGCATCCTTGATAATTCCAGCACTGGCGCTGTTGTCCTCAATTGAGGATTCAGCAAGGGAAAACGCTACTGACGCCCCCCTGGGCAGGGAAATCGTCACCGGATCGGGGAAATGCCCGGTCAATAAGGCCTCCGCACAGGCCGCCGTCGCCGCCGTCGCGCAAGCGCCGGTGGTATAGCCCTTTCTCAACTCACCGGTGCCTGGACGGCCTTGAGTGTTCCTGGTCATCATCCATTCCTGTTGGCTCGCCTTGTCGCCAAGGCCTTTTTCGGCAGTTTACCCGCCACCGGCCCGGCAAACCAGCAATCAGGCCCTAATGATTCTTAGGGCTCCAAGAGCACGGCTAAACGCGGTATAACCCCCTCATGGAAACGCCAGATATCGGCCTTGCGCCGTTCGAACCAGGATGGGTATGGCTTGTCGGCGCGGGGCCCGGCGACCCCGGCCTGCTGTCCTTATATGCCCTTCATGCCCTGCAGAACGCCGATGTGGTGGTCTATGACGCCCTTGTCGATTCCCGCATTCTCGACCTCGCCCGGGTTGGGGCGGAAATGATCGATTCCGGCAAGCGCGGCGGGCGGCCGTCACCCCACCAGCGCGATATCTCAGAACATTTGGTCCGCCTGGCCCGCAAAAACCAGCGGGTTTTGCGCCTGAAAGGGGGCGACCCCTTTGTCTTCGGCCGCGGCGGTGAAGAGGCCCTGGCCCTGGTCGAGGCGGGAATTCCTTTCCGTCTGGTGCCCGGCATCACCGCTGGCATCGGCGGGCTGGCCTATGCCGGTATTCCCGCCACCCATCGCACCATCAATACCGCCATTACCTTTGTCACCGGCCATACCGCTTGCGGCGATATTCCAGAAGAGGATATCGACTGGACGGCACTGGCCAAAGCATCACCTGTAATCGTTTTTTATATGGCCTTGAAAACCATGTCCCGGATCGCCGAACGGCTGATCACAGCCGGACGCAATGATGACGAACCGGTGGCAATTATCTCAAGGGCGACGACACCGGATCAAACCGTGCTGGTAACTACTCTGGCCGAGTGCGCCCACAGCGAGGAACCCTCGAACCAGCCCTCTCCGGCGCTGTTCGTCGTCGGCCCGGTGGTCAAGCTGCGCGACGGGCTGGACTGGCTGGGAGCCATTTCCGGCAAAACACTCAACCCCGACCCCTTGAGCGACGATCAAGACAATAAGGGTTCAAAATGACCCGCAAACTTACCTATGGCGGGCTCCTGATCGTTCTCCTGCTTGGTGCAATTACGGCCTGGGTGTACGAGTCCCGGCTGACCTCTGACAGCAGCATTAATCCAACTGTTACCGTCGGCGGCCCTTTTTCGCTGATCGACCAGAACGGCGTGCGGCGCAGTCAGGATGATTTTGCCGGTTCCTATATGCTTGTAAACTTTGGCTATACCTTTTGCCCTGACGTCTGCCCCACCGCCCTGCGCGATATCAGCGCCGCCATTGACCTTCTCGGGGCCGATGGCGAAAAAGTAATTCCGGTCTTTATCACCATTGACCCCGAACGGGACACGGTCGAAAAACTCAAACCTTACGCGGCCCATTTTCATCCCCGGCTGGTCGCCCTTACCGGTGGGCCGGATGAAATCAAGGCGGCGGCGAAAGCTTACCGTATCTATTACGCCCGCGCCGATCTCGATCTCGGTGACGGCGATTACCTGATGGATCATTCGAGTCTTTATTATCTGATGGGTCCGGATGGAAAATTCATCCGCCATTTCTCCTTTGGCGCCCCGGCCGATGAAATGGCGGCGGCCATTCGCGCCCAACTGTGAGGCAGCAGTTGTGACAAATGGCCTTCCAGGACTGATCATTGCCGCCCCGGCCTCAAACGGTGGCAAGACGGTTCTTACCCTGGCCCTGCTTCGTCATTTGCGCGATTTGGCCGACCAGATTCCAGTCGCCTTCAAGACCGGGCCTGATTACATCGACCCCGCTTTTCATTCTGCTGCAACCGGTGACCCGTGCTGGAATCTCGACCCCTGGGCGATGCGCCCTGAGACTCTTGCCGCCTTGATCGCCGACAGAGACGGCGATAAGCGCGCCCTCGCCATCTGCGAAGGGGTGATGGGTCTTTATGACGGCGCGGCAACAGGCAGGGAAGGTAAGATATCCGGCTCTACCGCCGATCTTGCCGCGTTGACCGGCTGGCCGATTATCTTTGTCGTCGATGTTGGCGGACAAGGTGCTTCGGCTGCCGCCCTTGTGCGTGGCTTTGCCACCCATCGCCCAGACGTTGCCTTGGGCGGAGTCGTCTTTAACCGGGTTGGTGGCCCACGCCATGAAGAAATTCTGCGTCAGGCAATGGCCGAGGCCCTGCCGGATATTCCCGTTCTCGGCGTCCTGCCGACCGATTCCCGCCTTACCCTGCCGTCGCGCCATCTCGGCTTGATTCAGGCCCGAGAGCATCCTGATCTTGAGACCTTTCTCAACTCAGCATCATCGTGGATATCAGAACATATGGATACCGATGCCCTAACCCGGATGGCGCGGCCCACCCACCTTGCCTCTGTCTCTGACAAAATGGCCCCTTTATTGCCACCCTTGGGCGCCCGCATTGCCGTCGCTCAGGATGACGCCTTTGCCTTTTCTTATCCGGCCCTTCTTCACGCCTGGCGCAAAGCCG
>JABJES010000185.1 GCA_018663165.1 Rhodospirillaceae bacterium | reverse complement strand
CTCGATGGCTTCCGAGACCGTGCGCGCCTCGTCGTCGCCGTCCCAGGTGCCGAGCACGCGCACCTTGTCGCCGGGCTCGTCGCCGGCCGGGTGCAGGGTCTTGCCCAGGCGGCCTTCGTTGTGGGCGATCAGCCCTGAGGCGGCGCCGAGAATATGCCCGGTGGAGCGGTAGTTGCTTTCCAGACGCACGATGCGAGCGCCGGGAAAATCCTTCTCGAAGCGCAGGATGTTGCCGACCTCAGCCCCGCGCCAGCCATAGATCGACTGGTCGTCATCACCAACACAACAGATGTTGTGATGAGCCCGCGCCAACAGGCGCAGCCACAGATACTGAGCAACGTTGGTGTCTTGATACTCATCAACGAGCAAATAGCGAAAACGGTTCTGATAATCGGCCAGCACATCTTCATGGGCCGTGAAAAGGGTCAGGCAATGGAGCATCAAATCGCCGAAATCACAGGCATTAAGGGTCTTCAACCGATCTTGATAGGCGCGATAGATCTCCAGTGATTTTCCCGCTGCATATTCGGAAACATCGCCGGCACGGACCTTTTCCGGCGTCAGTCCACGATCCTTCCAGCGCTCAATGATGGTGTGCAGACCCCGCGGCGGCCAGCGCTTGTCGTCAATTCCGGCGGCAGAAACGAGCTGCTTGATCAGCCGCAATTGATCATCGGAATCGAGAATGGTGAAATTTGATTTCAGCCCGACCATCTCGGCATGACGGCGCAGAATACGTGCCGCCAGGGAATGAAAGGTGCCAATCCACATGGTCTCGGTTGAGTGCCCGAGCAGCCCCTCGACCCGATCTTTCATCTCGCGGGCCGCCTTATTTGTAAAGGTAACAGCGAGGACCTGTGATGGCGCAGCGCGACCGGTGGTCAGAATATGGGCGAGACGGGTCGTCAACACGCGGGTCTTACCAGTGCCCGCACCAGCAAGCACCAGCACCGGCCCGTCCAGGGCCTCTACCGCCTGGCGCTGGACCTCGTTAAGGCCGGAAATATAGGAATCCGGAACCGGTACCGCCAGCTTTTGCGGATCGTTGCCCCGAAAGTCTTCAAGTTCACTCATGATCCGCCGAGTTATATCATGACTGTGACGCGACGCCACAATCCCTTGGAGCAGCATCCCGGCCTCAGGACTCGCCTCTTTCCTCGGCACGGGCCTGGCGCAACGTTTGAGCAAAAACCGCCATCACATCACGGATATGCACACAGCCGATCAATTCCATATTTTCCCTGTCGGCAACCACCGGAAGATGCGCCTTATCAGAGCTTTTCAGCACCTCCATAGCCTGGGAAAGATCGTCATCGGCTTCCAGAAACTGTGGATTTTGGTGAAGCATGTCCTTGGCTGAAACATAATCCTTATCGCTCATCTCCGTCACTCCGCGAGCCAGATCACGATAGCCCAGGGTGCCGACAAGCCGGTTCCCGTCATCGACCACATAGAGGGTCTCGAATGGCGCTCCGGGCAGCAATTCGCGGATTTTTTCCAACGGTGCCATGATTCCGACCCGCCCCAGATCCTCAACCATCACCTGGCACACCTTAATCTGGCCCAACAACTGATCCTCGCGCCCACCGGTCGGATCGATACCCCGGGCTTTAAGCTGGCAGAGGAAGAAAGAGCCTGCCTGAACCCGCTGGGTGATAATGGTGGAAACCCCAACCGCCACCATGGTCGCCACGGTAAGGGGATAATTCCCCGTCAATTCAAAGATAATCAAAATCGTTGAGATCGGTGCCCCGAGAACAGCCGCCGCCACCGCCCCCATGCCGACTAGGCTGTGAGAACCGGCAACGATCTCAAGGCCTGGGAAAATATCGGCGGTGATCAGGCCGAACACGCCCCCCAGCATGGCGCCGAGAAAAAGCGACGGGCTGAAGACTCCACCACCAAAACCAAGCCCGATACAGGCCATGGTGGCGATCAGCTTGAAGATCAACAACGCGAGGAGCAGCCATAGGGGGTAAAGCCCCTTTAAGGCAGCATCCGTGGCCTCATAACCAACGCCGAGAATTTGGGGCAGAAAAAGAGCGATGCTGCCAACCAAAAGACCGGCGACCCCCGGACGCAGCCAGCCGGGCAGCCCTGATTTCTCCCCCAGCGCTGTGATGGCCGAGGTGCCGCGAATGAAACTAATGGCAACCAGGGCGGCAAAGACCCCAAGCAGGGCAAAGATCGGGAACTCAAGAAAGCTGGCATAGGCGTGTGGCGGCACAATGAAGGCTGGAAAATCGCCGAAATAAAGACGCGATACGATGGTACCCGTCACCCCGGCAACGACGATCGGGGCAAAGGCAGAAAGAGCGTAATGACCGATCACCACTTCCAGCGCGAAAATCACCCCGGCCAGCGGCGCATTAAAGGATGCGGCAATGCCCGAGGCGACACCGCATCCAAGCAGGGTCAGGGTCATTAAGCGGTTAAAATGCAGTTTTTCGGCCAGATAGGCACCAAAAAAGGCACCCAGATGCACAACCGGCCCCTCGCGTCCCACTGAGGCGCCGACCCCGATGGAACCCGCACTAGCCAGGGCCGCGCCCGGTCCCGCCACCACAGGCATCCGGCCATCACGCCGGTAAACCGCCTCGATGACATCAGCCACCCCGTGGGGACGGCGCTCGGGCATGACGAAGTGAATAAAAAGACCGATCAGAATTCCGCCGCCAGCCGGCACAAAAAGCAACTGCCACCAGGGAAGCCCGGCGGCCAGGATGGTGACCTGCTCACTCCCCCCGCCCAGAAACAGAGATTGAACAAAATCAATCAGTTCACGAAACAAGATCGCGCCGCCACCGACCGCAGCGCCGACGATGACGGCCAGCAGCAACAGGATCAACTGGTCGTTACGCAGGAAGCCTTTGAGCCAATCTGTTTTTTTGCCGGAAATGCCGGATTTCCTTCCTAAATCTTCACATTTTATTTTTTGCGTCTTTGCTCAAGATCAAACCATTAAATGCAGTCTTGAGGTAATGATTTTAGCAGCGATGGGAAATGTGAGGAATTTCTTTATTGTTTTTCAGCCCGTTAGCTTGTTTGCCCTTTTGCCCCGGTGTGACAGGGGGAGAACTTCCTTTGTCTGCTTATTGAGAATAATTATTAATATCATCTTTTTGCTTGCGACTCATTCGCATCTAAGATATGTCTCCATATATTCTTTGTGGGAACCGAGCTGTATCGATTGACTGAAGCCCCGATCAGCCCAGGGCACCAAAAAGAACAAGAGGCTCCGGATATAACGAAAGTGATGAAAAACATGAAAAGTCAGGCAGAAAATTTAAGTGCCCCCAAAGAACTCAAAGCCCGGAAGGACTCTAAAACCCTTCTGGCCCTTCTCGGTCTGGCGCTTTTTACCGGGCTTGCCTTCACGGCCCCGGCAATGGCCGAGGTCCAGATCATCGAAATCAATATCAAGGATCACAAGTTCGATCCCGATGAGATCGAGATTCCCGCTGGCACCAAGGTCAAGCTGGTGGTCAATAACCTCGACCCGACCCCGGAGGAATTCGAGAGTTTCGAGCTCAACCGGGAAAAGATCATTGTCGGTGGCGGCAAGGCTATCATCTTCATCGGGCCGCTCGACCCCGGCCGCTATCATTTCTTCGGCGAATTCAACATGGATTCCGCCAATGGCTACATCGTCGTCAAATAACCCGGCTCATAAATCAGAGACATCAGGAACAGGATTTAAATAATGTTATCGAGCGGCATCATCGTTTTTCGTGAAGTTCTGGAGGCAGCCCTTGTCATCGGCATCGTCCTGGTCGCAACAAAAGGCGTTGTGGGGCGGAACCTGTGGATCGGTGGCGGTATCCTCGGCGGCCTTATCGGCGCGGCAATCGTCGCTTTTTCTACCGAGGCCATCACCATGTCGCTGGAAGGCATGGGTCAAGAGGTTCTCAACGCCGCCATCCTTTATATCGCCGCCGCCGTCATCGGCTGGTCCGTGGTCTGGATGAAAAGCCACGGCCGCCAACTGGCCGCCCAGATGAATGAAGTTGGGCGCAGTGTATCGCAAGGTGAATTACCGATGCATATGCTGTCCCTTGTCGTCGGGCTGGCCGTTCTGCGGGAGGGGGCCGAAACTGTTCTCTTCCTTTACGGCATCTCCGCCGTCCCCGGCGCCCAGGGCTCGATGATGTTGAGCGGCGGCCTGCTTGGCCTTGTCGCGGGGATGGCCATCGGGGTGATGATGTATCTCGGCCTTCTGCGTATCTCCAGCAAGCATCTTTTCACCGTCACCAGCCTGTTGCTCGCTTTTCTCGCTGCGGGTATGGCCTCGCAAGCCACCGGCTTTCTCATCTCCGTCGGCCAGCTTCCCGCCCTTGTCGAGGGTGTCTGGGACAGTAGCGCCCTTCTTTCCGAACAAAGCCTGATCGGCGAGTTTCTCCATGTCCTGATTGGCTATGAATCGCGGCCTGCCGGTTCCCAGCTTGTGGTTTACGGCCTGACTCTGGCCGCCATCTATGGCTTCATCCGGCTTGGAGAAAAACGCCAAGCCGCCAAGGCCGCCCTTGCCGTCGTTGTTGCGATTGTCACACTCACCGGCCTGCCCAATACAGCGTCGGCGACCCATAAGGTCTATTCCCCGATCGTCGAGGGCGGTGAATTCGGCATTGAGTGGCGCGGTCATGTGGATATTGACGAAGATGGAGACACCAACGGCAACCAGCGACAGATTTATGAAATCGAATATGGATTCACGGATCGTCTGATGATCGGCCTTCTCGGCGACGCCCGCTCAACAGCGACCAAGGACTTTTATTACAGGGCCACCGGCGTCGAGGTGATCTACCAGCTTTTTGAGCAGGGCGAATACTGGCTCGATGCGGGTCTCTATGGCGAATTCAAAAAGGCCCACCGGGACGAAGACGCCAGCAAGGTCGAGGCCAAGCTGCTGTTGGAAAAATCGACGACGAGTTTTTCCAATACCCTCAACCTGATTTTCGAAAAAGAAGTCGGCGATATTCAAAAGAAGAGCACCGAGTTCCAGTACGCCTGGCGTAGCCAGTATCGCTATTCGTCCAAGCTGATGCCTGGTTTTGAAGTCTGGGGCAAGCCGGGGCGCTTCAACGATATAAAGGCTTTCGACGAACAGACCCTACAGATCGGCCCGGTCCTTTACGGCAAGCTGCCGGCTGAGGCGTTGGGCGGAAAATTCGCCTATGAGATGGGTTATCTGTTCGGTGCCACCGATCCCACCCCCGACGGCACCTTCAAATGGCTGCTCGAATACGAGACCTATTTCTAGGCTGCAAGCCACCGGCCCTTACACCGTGAAATAGCGCGCCTGAGGATGGTGGACGACGATGGCCGACGTCGACTGTTCGGGATGGAGCTGGTCCCCCTCGCTCATGGTAATACCGATGCGATCCGCCCCGAGCAATTCGAGGAGATTGCGCTGGTCGGCAAGATTGGGGCAAGCCGGATAACCAAAGGAATAGCGCGCCCCGTGATAGTTCTGCTTGATCAATTTATCGATCTCGCGGGCGTCTTCCGATGCAAAGCCGAGTTCGGAGCGAATACGTTTATGTACGTATTCGGCCATCGCCTCAGCCATCT
>JABJES010000195.1 GCA_018663165.1 Rhodospirillaceae bacterium | reverse complement strand
TGATGGCTGCCCCGGGCTGCAACCTGGGCCGAATGGGTGATAACCAGAACCTGCCGGCCCTTGCCGAGCTTGGCCAGCCGCTCGCCGACGGCGGCCGCCACCGCCCCACCGACACCGCTGTCCACCTCGTCGAATACAAGGGTGCCAGCATCGCCGGTTTGTGCCACTGCGACTTTGAGCGCCAGCATAAAGCGTGCCAGCTCACCGCCCGAGGCGATCTTGTTGAGGGGGCCAGGGGCAGCGCCGGGATTGGTCGAAACCTCGAAATAGACCTTTTCACAGCCATTCTCGCCCCAATCAGCCTCTTCTAAGGGCACGGCACGGGTGCAAAAGACCGCCTTTTCCAGCTTCAGAGCGGGCAGCTCAATGGCGACGGCGGCATCCAGAGCGCTGGCCGCTTTATCTCTGCCCCTTGAGAGGATGCCGGCGGCCTTGGTATAGGCACCATGGGCAGCACGCTCTGCTTCGGCAAGTTTGTTGAGACTGTTTTCACCGCCACTGACTGCCTCAAGGCGGGCGGCGAGCTCCTGGCGCAAGACGGGGAGCTCATCTACCGTGACGCGATGCTTTTTTGCTGCGTCACGCAAGGCAAACAGCCGGTCCTCGATCCGTGCCTGCTCTGTGCTATCCATGTCCAGCTCTCCGCCCAAGGTGGCAAGCTGTGCCTCTGCCTCGGCGCATTCAATGAGGGTGCGCTCTAAGGCGGCGATGGCGCCGTCGAGCTTGCCGGGAGCCTTGTCGGCGACTTTTTCCAGGGCGCTCAAGGCGCTGCGAAGCCTGTCCTCGACACCGCCAGATTTACCGCTTTCTTCGCTCAGCCCGTCACGGGCCGCATTCATCGCCGCGATGAGTTGTTCCCGGTGCATCATCAGGGTGCGGGTTTCGGCAAGTTTGGTCTCTTCGCCTGTTTCAGGGGCGAGGTTATCGAGCTCGTCGACAAATTCCTTAAGTTCGGCTTCTTCTTCGAGGGCGCGGGACAGTGCTCCTTTGGCGCTTTCCAGGGTTTCAAGCGCGATGCGCCACTTTTCCCAGGTTTCGGCGGTCGCGGCCTTTTCACTCCCCAGACTGCCATAGGCATCGAGGGTATCGCGGTGAGTGGCCGGGTTGAGTAACCCTTGTTCGGCGAACTGGCCTTCGATCTCGATCATCATGTCCCCCAGCTGGCGCAACAGTCCGACGCTGGCTGGTTGGTCGTTGATGAAAGCGCGTGATCGCCCGTCCTTGCTGAGGATTCGGCGCAATGTCAGGGTGTCGCCACTCTCAAATCCCTGCTCTTTAAGCAGGGCGTGTGCTGGATGGTCGGCGGTGATTTCAAACTCGGCGCTGGCCACTGCCTGATCGGCCCCGGCGCGGACCAGATTACGTTCGGCCCTGAACCCCAGGGCCAACCCCAAGGCATCAAGAAGGATCGACTTTCCCGCCCCTGTCTCGCCGGTCAACACGCAGAGTCCGGGTTTAAGGCCGAGATCAAGCTGTTCGATAAGGACGACATTGCGGATCGAGAGGCCCAGCAGCATCGGTTTTTCCTAGAATACCCAGTCCCAGGCGCGGGAAAAGATGGATTGCTCTTCTTCGATGGAAACTTCTTCGCCGTCGCCTTCGACCACGGTTTCCTCGACTTCGATCTGGACGGCTGCCTCTGCGGCGCGGCGCTGGATATTGGCTTTAAGTACCTTGTGCTCGTCTAGAAGGTTATATTCCTCAAGAAGGCGGTAGGTATCGTGATACCACTGGGCATTGGGAAAGTTGAATCCGAGCACTGCCGCCGTTTTGCGGGCCTCCAAATCCATGCCGAGAATAAGATAGTTTTCCACCAGACGGTGCATGGCCTCGGGGACATGGGTTGTGGTCTCGTAATTCTCGACAACACTGCGGAAACGGTTGATCGCCGCAAGATAATGCTCCCGTTGCTGGTAATAGCGGCCGATGGTCATGTCCTTGCCAGCCAGGTGATCGAGCAAAAGGTCGATTTTAGGCCCGGCATCCCTGGTGTAGTCACTTTTAGGAAAACGGCGCTTTAGTTCCTGAAAGGCCTCCAGAGCCAGTTCGCTGCTTCGTTGATCCCGGGATACATCGGTGAGCTGCTCAAAATAGCACAGGGCCTTGAGATAAAAGGCGTAGGGGACATCTTCGTTGCCGGGATGAAGTTGAATAAAGCGGTCAAGGCCGATCACCGCCTCGTCGTATTCACCCTCTTGATAGCGGGCAAAGGCCGCCATGAGCTGGCCTTTGGTTGCCCAGTAGGAATAGGGGTGCTGGCGCTCCACTTCATCGAACAATTTTGCCGATTCGGAGTAGTTCCCGTTCATGAGGTTATCCATGGCCTCGTTGTAAATATCCTCCACCGGGCGTTCGGTATAGTTGATGTCCTCGGCTGATTCACAGGACGCCAGCCCAAGGGGTAAAACCGCCAAGGCAAACAGGACAATAAAATTGCGTAAATAAGGTTGGATAGGTCGTTTCATGATCAGATGGAATATTATGCCCTGAGGGGGTGAGGAACCATTATAGCGAGGGGACTATACCACGCCCGATGGGTTCTTTCGCAAGGCCGTCTCAAGCGAAAATGACCGATATGTGAGGGGAAAGGCGTTTGTCGCCTTTTGATGTCAGGATATAACGGGCAAACGGGAGGAAAGAGGGCGGCCTGGAGGTTTAGGCGGTCGCTAAAAGTCTAGAATCGTTCCGCCATCCAATCGATGCAGGTGTGGCGTGTGAGGGGGCCGTTCCAGGCGCCATCCCATTCAGGCACCAGGCTTCTTCATCGGCAAACAGGGTCTCCAGCAGCAGGCGGTTGAGCGCATGCCCGGAATGGATGCCTTCGAAATGTCCGATAATCTGGCCGCCGGCGAGATAGAGATCGCCGATGGTATCAAGAACTTTGTGGCGGACGAATTCATCATCATAACGCAGGCCGTCTTCATTGAGAATCTGGTCGCCGCTGACGACGACGGCGTTATCAAGCGAGCCGCCAAGGGCAAGGCCGTTGGCGCGAAGGTGATCGACCTCATGGAGAAAGCCGAAGGTGCGGGCACGGGAGATTTCGGATTTGAAATTGCCATTGACCATTTGGAAGTCATAGGACTGATGGGCAACGGCATTGCTCTTAAAGTCGATTTCGCAATGAATGGAAAAAATATCAGCCGGTGTAAGTGAGGCTCTGCGGCCTTCTTCAACAACACTGACCGGCTTGAGAATACGGATCAGGTTGCGGGGTGCATCCTGCTCGACGATCCCGGCGCATTCGATCAGAAAAACAAAAGGGGCGGCGCTGCCATCCATGACCGGTACTTCACCGCTGTTGATTTCAACCAGCACGTTATCGATACCGCATCCGGCTAATGCGGCCATAAGATGTTCGACGGTCGAAACGCTGGCGTTCTCGTCATTGCTGAGCTTTGTGCAAAGACGGGTTTCGGAGACTCGACGCCAATGGGCGGGGATAGAGGCTCCTTGGGCGGACAGGTCAGAACGCTGAAAGATAATACCTGAACCGGGTTTTGCCGGATGCAGGGTCATTGAAACCTGGGCTCCGGAATGAAGGGCGGTGCCGCTACAATGAATGGCGTTCTTGAGGGTTCGTTGTTTCATCTTGGATGAAGGGCCGTTTTTCGATAGCCGGTTTTGTATTTTTTTCTTGGCGCTCATGACAGAAACCCCTGCTTAGAAACCTTGCGACAGGCTTTTTTATTCTTCTTTAGCGGTTTTCTTTTTTTGTTACTTACGACAAAAAGGCTTTTAAAAAGAAAAACACCCTGAAGAATGTTTAACAACATCCTTCAGGGCGCTCAAATCACTCTTTATTACATATTATTACACTGCAAGTTGTTGAAATTCTTGCATTTTTAGCCAACCCTTAGTTCGCTTGACGTCTGAGAAAGGCCGGGATATCAAGCAGGTCGTCATCGGTTTCCGAAGTTGGCAGACGTTCTTCCGGGTTAAGCCCCCCCAGCTTCGGTTGCGGGCTCGCAGACGTGATGATCGGCGCCGTTTCCACGGCTTCGGACGGTGCTTCTTTTTTCTCGGCGACCGGCTCTGAACTTTGCCCGACACCAGTCATTTTTTTCAGCAAGCTGACCCGTGCCTTGTTCGGCCGCGGTTCCTTTTCAGCGATCGCATTGGCCATTGCCGCCGAGGCAAAGGGATCAGGCTTGTTCTCATCCTCGTCGCCGCGATTAGGCTCGACCGGACGCGGAGCCAGGAAAGGTGGTGCAATTCGGGCCAAATGGCTTTTGATGTTTTTCGGCGGGCTCTTCTTTTCCTCAACCGATTCCATAGGCTTGGACAGGGGTGACGGCCCGTATAAGGCGGCTGCCGTATTGCCAATAACCTGCGGGGTTTCCATGAACGGTTCGCTGTGCATCTCCGGAGCGGGAGACGCCGCCGGTGCTGCAGAGGTCGCCGAGACCGTAGAGGTCGAAGATGCCATTGGTCCGGGGCTCGTCGGTCCGGCATTGAGAGGCTTGCTTTGATAGGCTGGCATCTCTGGCGTTGTGGTTTTGCCTGACGAGAGGAAGGAGAAAGTCCCCACTTTTGAGGGGGCGATCTCGAGGTCTTCGCCGTCATCGGCTTCGATGATTTCCTCCATTGGGGACATTTCTGCCTGTTCTTCTTCTATTTCGGCATCGAATTCATCAGCTGCCCTT
This sequence comes from Rhodospirillaceae bacterium, assembly GCA_018663165.1. Classification (GTDB taxonomy): domain Bacteria; phylum Pseudomonadota; class Alphaproteobacteria; order UBA11136; family UBA11136; genus JABJES01. The sequence goes on along the minus strand of JABJES010000195.1, from coordinate 2,596 downwards.
TTATGTTCGGCGAGCAGGCTGATATTGGTGTTTTCCGGCCTCATGGCGAGAGAGGCGTCAATACCCGTGGCGACGACGGAAACCCGCATCCGCCCTTCCATACTATCTTCGATTGATGTGCCGAAGATGATATTGGCGTTGACGTCTACTTCTTCCTTGATGCGGTTTGCCGCTTCATCAACCTCGAACATGGTCATGTCGGGACCACCCGAGATGTTGATCAGGACTCCTCGCGCACCCTTCATTGAGGCGTCGTCGAGAAGCGGGTTGGCGATGGCGGCTTCGGCGGATTCAATCGCCCGTTTTTCACCTTCAGATTCGCCAGTTCCCATTTGGGCCTTGCCCATTTCCGTCATTACGGAACGGATATCGGCAAAGTCGAGATTGATCAGGCCGGGTTTGACCATCAGATCGGTGACCCCGCCGACGCCGGATCGCAGAACGTCGTCGGCCAATTTAAAGGCGTCTGCGAAGGTTGTTTTTTCGTTTGCAACCCGGAACAGATTCTGGTTGGGAATGATGATCAGGGTATCGACATACTGAGATAACTCTTCGACACCCTCCTCGGCGGTGCGCATCCGGTTCGCGCCTTCGAAATTGAAGGGCTTTGTGACGACGCCGACAGTGAGAATCCCCATTTCCCGTGCTGCACGGGCGATTACCGGTGCAGCACCGGTGCCGGTGCCACCACCCATACCTGCCGTAATAAACGCCATGTGGGTGCCACTGATGTGTTCGATAATCTCATCCATGGTTTCATCGGCGGCGGCGCGACCGATATCGGGCCGGGAACCTGCGCCCAATCCTTGCGTAATTGCTGCGCCAAGCTGAATTTTTCGTTGAGCTTCGGATCCGGCCAGGGCCTGGGCGTCGGTATTTGTGGCGATAAATTCTACGCCTTCCATTCCGTCGCGGATCATGTTGTCGATGGCATTGCCACCAGCACCACCGATACCAATTACGGTAATTCGCGGTTTTAGTTCGGCTTGTCGAACAGGCACACTTAAATTAATGGTCATAACAACCTCCGTTTTTTTTCGTCTGGGCGTAAAATCCGGCCGTATCCCCCAGCCAGGAAAAGGTTTGCGGTAAGGAACCGCGGTAAAGGGTTAAAAACATTCGCGTAACCAAAAACCTAGACGGCCAATAAAGCCGCCGGGCTCCTCCAATAAACCGCGTCCCTTAACCCGGGATTCGGCTCTGCTTCGAACAGCGTGGGCGAGAAGGCCCGCGCAGACTGAAAAGGCGGGGCCGCCGGTTGCTTCGGCGATCCCGATCGTGCGAATCGGCTTTCCAAGTCGCACATGCTTGTCGAGAATTGTGGCTGCCAGTTCGCAGATGCCCTGCATCTGGCTGGCACCGCCTGTCAGAACGACTCTTTGCCCGGCTATTTTGTCGAAGCCGCTGGCTTCCAGCCGATCCCGGATCATTTCCAGAATTTCTTCAAGTCGCGGCCTGAGAATGCCGATCAGCAGTGATTTCGGCACATGATTGGCTTGCGAGTGGGATGTTTCGCCGATCAGAGGAACGTCAATGCTTTCATTGGAATCGGTTTCCGATGGCAGAGCGTTGCCGTACAGCGTCTTCAGGCGTTCTGCATGGGCAAGGGTTGTCGAGAGACCACGGGCGATATCCCCGGTGACGTGGGCACCGCCGATGGGAATGCTGTCGGTGCGGACAAGGTTGCCATCGTAATAGACAGAAAGCGATGTCGTGCCGCCCCCCATATCAATACAGGTCACGCCGAGATCTATCTCATCTTCAACCAGGCAGGCCAGCCCGGCGGCATAGGGCGAGGGAACGATTTCTTCAATTTTGAGATGACAGCGGGAGATGCAATTGGCGAGATTACGTACCGCGCCTGCATCCGCTGTGATGATATGCATATTAACCCTGAGACGTTCTCCGACCATACCGCGCGGGTCACGAATGGGCGGGCTGCCATCGATAGAATAGTTGACCGGTGCGGCGTGAATAATTTCGCGATCTCCGGTCCCGATATTTTCGCTTCCTTTCTGGAAGGCAAGACGGAGGTCGCTATCGGTGATTTCATGACCGGAGATGGAAACGTCGATGGACGTATTGTGGGAAGTCTGCCGCCCGCCTGAAAGGTTTACGATGATGTGATCTATGGTCTCGCCGGCCATTTGTTCGGCCGTAGAGACGGCACTCAGGATTGAGGCCTCGGCGGCCTCCATATCAATGATGGAGCCGTTACGCAGGCCATGGGCAATTTGATGGCCGATACCAACAACCCTGGTTTCTCCATGGGTGTCGGTGCGGGCGATAAAGCAGCACAATTTCGTTGTTCCGATGTCAAGGGCGGCAATGGTGCCGGTGCGCGGCTTCACGTTCCTGCCTCCCTCGTTTTATCGGTTGAAATCAGTTTCATGTTTTTTTCTACACTCTTCACGTATTGCGGCCAGGGATATCCCCAGGCTTGGGGGTGATGATTTTCTTTGCCCCCTCGGGGGTTAGCTGGACAACCAGCCTATCGGGCAGGCGCAGGTCGATGGCGATCACGTCGCGGTTGAGAATGGAGTGCCGGTTTTCAAGGTCGATCAGTTTGAGCCAGGCCGTTTCCATATCGTTTTCC
>JABJES010000263.1 GCA_018663165.1 Rhodospirillaceae bacterium | reverse complement strand
GGGCGAGCAATTTGAATTCGTTGCGCATATCCTGTGTAAGGCGCTCGCGACCGCTGGATGTTTCTTCGAGAAGCTGAACCAGATGGATATCGAGATTGCGGATATGGGTGCGCGTTGCCTCATCAAAGCCGCCGCCGGCCGTCGACTGATCGGCAAGCTTGGCCAGAACCGGGTTCAAATCGAGCTGGTTTTCCGCCAGCTTGACCATCAGAGTCTGTTCGGTGCGCATCTGGTCGGTCAGGGAGGCCAGTCGCTCGTTGAGGGAAACGAGACTGCTGTTGGCGGTGGCCTGACGCTCCTCGCTGCGGGACATGATGGAGCCCAGGTTTTCAAGGTTATCAGCTGTTTGTTCGAGCAGTGCCTGGATATAGACGGGCACTGACTGATCGCCATCGGCGCTGCCGACGCCGCTGGACAGGCGGGTTTGTCCGGCCAGCCATTCCTCAAGGTCGTTGAAGAACCGGTTCTGGGCCTGACCGGCCTGAAGATCGAGAAATCCAAGAACCAGCGATCCGGCAAGACCGAAGAGAGAGGAACTAAAAGCCGTGCCCATACCTTCGAGCGGCGCTTTCAGTCCGGCTTTTAATTCGCCGAAAACTGTGCCGAGATCGCCTGAGGTGACCTCAAGGCTGTTGATGACGCCGCCGACCGAGCCGATGGTGCCGAGCAATCCCCAGAAAGTGCCGAGCAGGCCGAGGAAAATCAGCAGGCCGATCAGATAACGGGAAATATCCCGTGATTCATCGAGGCGGGCGTGGATACCGTCGAGGAGAGAACGCAGGGAAAGCGCGGAAAGCCGGAGCTTGCCCTTGGATTCACGGACCATAGAGGACATCGGCCCGAGAAGCTGGGGCGGACGGCTAACGGAAAGGTCGCTGCGGTCTTGCTTGAAATTCTCAATCCAGGCGACCTCTGGGTAGAGCATCAACACCTGACGGAAAATAAAGGCGATGCCGAGAACCAGAGCACCCAGAATCATGCCGTTGAGCGCCGGGTTGGCGAGAAAGGCGTTTTGGAGCATCGGGTAGAGAATGACAATCACGAGGCCGACGGCCATCAGAAAAAGAATCATGCGGGTTAAAAACCGCTTGGGCTTTGTCATGGGTTCCCCTGATTAGCTGGAGGTGACCCGGCACCCGGTCTTGGTGCCAGGGGCAACCGTCTTATCTCTCAATAAGAACGAGATCAACGCGGTCTCCGGGGCTGCCTTCTATCTTATTGCCCAGTGCGCGGACGTCCATACGGGTACTTTTTATGCCGTTTTCCACCAGGAATGAACGAATGGCCAGGGCTCGGGAAAGAGAAAGCCGTCGGGCGCGGCTGGGATTGTCTTCGCTCCCTGTTGCGAAGGCGACCAGTTGCAGCCGTAAACTGTCATTGGCGGTCAGGTTTTGCTCTATAAGGCGAATTTGGGTCTTGGCAGAATCATCAAGGACTGCCGAATCCTGCTCAAAAACAATCATCACCTGGCCGGAAGCCGGGGCCGCGCTAGTTGTCGCTTTTGGGGCGGGGGGAAGGGTGGCAATCTCCGTCTGCACTGTTTCCTCGACCACATCCTCGATTACGGGCAGAGGCGGCGGAGCCATGGGAACAGGCGCCATGGACTCTTCGACAATTGTCGTTTCCTCGGTCATTTCCTCAATCCCGGTCGGCGGCGGCGGCGGCGCTTTCATGGTTTCGGCGGAGTCGAGCTCTGCAACGAAGGCCTCGGCGGGCGGCGGCGGTGCGACAGGCTCTTCGACAACAACGTCCTCGGTCACTGTTTCTTCCATGACCTCAACCGTTTCGACCTCAACCATTTCGGCGGGTGGCGGTGGCGGGACAGGCTCTTCGACGACTTCAATTTCCTCGATTTCGGGGGCAGCCGGTGGTGGCTCGGGCGCGAGGATCTCTTCGGCCTCAATTATTTCTTCGATTTCGGCGAGCGGCGGCGGCTCTGGTGCTCTGGTCGGCGCTATTTCCGCCGTTTCAACAGGTGAGGGTGTCGGGGCCGCAAGCGGCGGCTTGATCAGGGTAAGGCCGGTCAGTTTTGGCGAGGGTTTGGGGGCTGTTTTTTTCTTTTCAGCGGTTCTCACCGTTCCCGGCGGGGTCAGGGTAACCGGCTCGCCTGGTAATACCAGTGAGTTGGGCATCAGCAATTGCGGGCCGCTAAAACGATTACTAAAGGACAAACCGACGCTGCTTGCCGCTCCGATCGGGGGGGCATAGGGCGCATCCAGGGAATCGAGATTAATCTCGACGGCCGCCTGGCCGGAGCCGCCGATGTAAACGGTTTCTTCCGCTTGGGCAAAAGCCGCCGGGCCTGACGCAATCATTGTCAGGGCAAGGTAGAGGGGGAGGCGGAAGCCACTCATCGAAATAGTGGTCCTAATTTCCGGGCGCCGGTAAAAGGGCATGTGCCTATCGTCTTTCATATCGTGTTTAGCTTGTGAATGAGCAAAACAGATTTCACGAAGTTGGGAAAAACAATAGCCCAAGGCGTATCATCCGGACAACCGTTTAGGCAGCTCTGGCATGAGAGTGGCAGAATTTCCCCCCGCCATCTCTCAAGATGGGCTGTTTTTGTTTTCTTTGATGGCCGTTCGCAGCAATTTGGTGATGGGCTCGTGAAGGACATCGTTGGTGGCCAGAACGTTGCCTGTCGCCAGAATGTCCGGTCCACCTGTCAATTCGGTGACAAGCCCGCCAGCTTCCATGACAATGACCAGACCGGCGGCGATATCCCAAGGCTTTAGATCCGATTCCCAGAATCCCTCGTATCGACCGGCGGCGACATAGGCAAGGTCGAGGGCAGCCGAGCCGAAGCGGCGGATTCCAGCCGTATTCGTCATGACGGATTCGAGCATATTGAGGGTTGCCGGATGATGCTTACGGCCGAGAAAGGGAATGCCCGTGGCGAGCACCGCCTCGTCGAGCTTGTTGCGGGCCGAAACCCGCAACCGCCGGTCGTTGACAAAGGCCCCGATGCCGCGCTCAGCCATGAACATTTCATCGCGCACCGGGTCATAGATGATTCCGGCGAGAAGCCGGCCCCGGCATTCATGGGCGATGGAAATGGAAAAATGGGGAATGCCATGGAGAAAATTGAGGGTGCCGTCGAGAGGATCAATGATCCAGCGGTTGTCTTTGTCCTTGCCCTCAACAATTCCGCCTTCTTCCAAAAGAAAGCCAAAATCCGGGCGGGCTTTTTCCAGTTCCCGGCGCAGGGTCTCTTCGGCCTTGATATCTGCGTTGGAGACGAAATCTGCCGGGCCTTTCTTTGACACCTGAAGATTTTCGACTTCTCCGAAATCACGCAAAAGGCGGCGGGACGCCTTGCGCGCGGCGCTGGTCATGACATTAATGATAGGCGAGCGGTGTTGCATCTATTGGTTCCGGGCGTTCAGTTTTATGGTTTCAGTTTTGCAGTTTTAATTTTTGGCCCGTTCGACGTAGGAACAGTCCTCTGTATTGACGACAACGCGGGTGCCAACGTCGATATGTGGTGGCACCATGACTTTCATGCCGTTTTCAAGTTTGGCGGGCTTATAGGAGGAAGACGCCGTCTGTCCCTTGACGACGGGATCGGCCTCGACGATTTCCATGATGACGGTGGCGGGCAGGGCGGCGGAAACCGGCTTGCCCTCGATGAAATCAACGTTGACCACCATGCTGTCCTGGAGAAAGCCGACAGACTCGCCGAGAAGGTCCTTTGACAGGGCGAATTGCTCAAAAGTTTCACTGTCCATGAAGGTAATATTGTCATCATCGGCAAAAAGAAAGGTGCATTCCCTCTCGTCCACCATCAGACGTTCAACGGAATCGGCAGTGCGCCAGCGTTCGTTGGATTTGATGCCGGTGGCGATATCCCGCATTTCAACGGCGATAAAGGCGCTTCCCTTGCCGGGCTGAATAAGCTGGATGTTAATCACCACCCATTGCTTTCCCAGATGTTCGAGAATATTGCCGGAACGGATGGTGTTGGCTTGAATTTTCATCGGGCGGATCTTTAGTCAGGGGTTGGGGTCGAGTTGAGCGCGCGAAGCTAGCACTCCGGCCCGAGAGAGGCAATGCGGGCGGTGTACTCTATAATGTCGGCTTTAGGGGCGGTTTCAGGGCGCTGGAGGCCCAGAGGGAGGATAAGCATGAAATCCGCCCTGGTAATCTTCTACCAGCAGGCCCTCATCCTCACCGGTTTGGTGCAGATAATCGGGGGTGAGCGGCACTTTGCCGTGGCCGCCGGGAATGTCGAGCACATAAGTTGGCTGGCACAGCCCTGACAGGCGACCGCGCAGAGCCCGCATCAGGTTTTGTCCTTCGGCAATGGTGGTGCGGAAATGCCCGGTTCCCTGCGCCATGTCGCAATGATGAAGATAATAGGGCTTGATGCGGTTTTTCACCATCTGGCGGAAAAGATCGGCCAGGATGTCGGGATCGTTGTTGACGCCCTTCAGTAAGACTGTTTGGCCAAGAAGCACAATCCCGGCGGCGGTGAGCTTGCGGCAGATTTCGAGGCTCTCGTCTGTCAGTTCATCGGCATGATTAAGGTGTAAAATCATATAGATGGCCGGGAATTCCCGGTTCCCCAGAAGGTCGATTATTTCTTCTGTGAGCCGTTCCGGCGTGATCACCGGAATACGGCTGTGAATCCGGACCACGGCGACATGGGGGATGGCGGCCAGTGTCTCCAGAATATCGCCGAGACGCCGCGCAGAGAGCATCAGTGGGTCTCCGCCCGACAGAATGACTTCCCAGACCGATGGGTTGTCGCGGATATAGGCGAACGCAGTGTCCATCTCCTGTCCCGTCAGTGCCGCCGGATCGGTTGTGCCGTCCATCGCGTCGGTCGGTGAGCCAACACTGTCGCGGCGAAAGCAATAGCGGCAATGGACAGGACAGAGCGTCAGGGGGGTGAGCAGAACCCGGTCGGGATAGCGGTGGATAATCCCTTTGACCGGCGAAAATGCCTGGTCGCCGATGGGGTCCGGGCTTTCGCCCAAGCCTGTGACGCTCTCGTCGGCTGAGGGGATGAATTGGCGGTGCAGGGGGCCGGTTGGGGTTTCTGCCGCCAGCCGGGCCTGAAGGCCGGGGGGAATGACAATTGGAAAGTTTTCCGCTGCTGTGTTCAACGGGTCGATCTCTGCCCTCCCGATAAGCCCCGCTTGGGCGAGGTCGGCAAGGGATTTTAGGGATTTTCCGTCTTTCTTTCGGGGATAAGTCATGGTCTCCATCCGTTGCCTGTGGTCTGCTTACAGTCTGTATAATCAATAGGGGAAAGTGATGGGCGGTGGGCGGAAAAAATGGTGGTCGGGGGAGGCTCTGGCGGCGCGGCGGGAGAATTTGCGTCGACGAGGGGCGTTGATGGCTGTTCTTCGGGACTTTTTTGCCAGCCGCGATTTTGTCGAAGTCGAGACCCCGGCGTTGCAGGTTTCCCCCGGTCTGGAACCCCATCTCAAGGCTTTTGCGACAAAGTTGGAAGACCCTTTCGGCGGTGATGATCGGCCGATGTATCTCCATACCTCACCCGAAT
>JABJES010000245.1 GCA_018663165.1 Rhodospirillaceae bacterium | reverse complement strand
TGCGAAAAAGCGAGGAACGCCTTGATCTCGCCTTTAAGGGGTCGTCCGACGGGCTGTGGGACTGGAACGTGTTGACCGACGAGGTTTATTTCTCCGACCGGTTCAAGGAGCTTCTCGGCTATGGGCCGGACGAGCTTCCCCATACATTCGAAAGTTTCAGCTCCCACCTCCACCGCGACGATCAGGATCTGGCCATGGAGGCGATTAAGCTCCATCTCGAAGCCCAGCTTCCCTACGAGGTGGAATACAGGCTGCAGACGAAGGACGGCGATTACCGCTGGTTTCTGGCCCGTGGCCAGGCCGTTTGGGATTCTGAAAACCAGCCCATCCGTATGGCTGGCTCGATCAGCGACATCACCGAGCGCCGCCTGACCGAGGACCAGCTCCGCCAGTCCCAGAAAATGGAATCCATGGGCCAGCTGACCGGCGGCATCGCCCATGAGTTTAATAATCTCCTGATGGTCATTCTCGGCAACCTCGAAATGATTGAGGGCAAGGCCGGCGGTGACATTTATATTTCAGAAAAGACGCAACAGGCGATCGACGGAGTATTGCGCGGCCAGAATCTGACCCAGCAACTTCTCTCCTATTCCCGCCGACAATCCCTTGCACCGAAAGTGACCGATCTCAACGATGTGGTCAAAAAGGCCAGCACTACTCTGGGCCGCGCCTTAGGCGACAATATTGAGATCGATACCCTGCTCGAAAACGGCCTATGGAATGCCTCCGCAGATAAAAACGAGCTTGAAGGCGCCCTTCTCAATCTTTGCATCAATGCCCGCGATGCCATGCCCAGTGGCGGCAGGATCGTCATCCAGACCAGCAATATATCTCTTGACGACCAGCGCCCCGAACAGCTTGCCGAACTATCACCCGGTGACTATGTCCTTGTTTCCGTAACCGATAACGGAATGGGCATCCCTCAGGAAATCCTCAATCGCGTCTTTGATCCCTTCTTCACCACCAAGGAGGTTGGCAAGGGCACCGGCCTTGGCCTGAGCATGATTTATGGCTTTGCCCGGCAATCAAAGGGGCTCGCCGCAATTGAAAGCCGGATGGGAGAAGGCACCACCGTCAGCCTTTACTTCCCCAAAGCCGAGGCAGGCCAATCGGCTGAAGAAGAGACGGCTCCAGACCTCAGCGAAACACCCCTTGGCAACGAGAAAATCCTCGTCGTCGAAGATGACGCCATCATCCGCGCCATCGCGCTGGCCATGCTGGAAGACCTCGGCTACACCGTGCTGGAGGCCGAGAACGGAGTGGCGGCCCTGGACGTATTTAAGGCCGAACAAGGCATCGATCTACTGATGACCGACGTCATGATGCCGGGAGAGATCAATGGCCCACAACTTGCCGCCCAGGCTAAACACGACAATCCCAGCCTTAAAATCGTCTTTGCCACCGGCTGCAATCCTGATGAACTGCCGACTGAAAACAACGACCTGCATGCGGGCCTGCTGTCAAAACCCTATCGCAAGGAAGACCTGGCCCGGAAAATCCGCGCCACCCTGGACTCTTAAAGTTTCAAAGTTTCTGCACCCGGGCCAGAAAAACCGCCCTACATCGGCGAAAAACCTTTTAATTTCTTTTTCCACAGAGCCTGGCGTTCCTTGTCTTCGAATGCAGGCTTTATGGCGATGATCTTGCGGGCAACGGCATCCGCTTGGCCCTTATATTCGAGGTTGATGACCGCGTTGCGTGAGTTGCTATAAATTTTTGCCTCGTGGTCGAACTCCTCCTCATTGTCCTCTTCAGCCAGCTTTATCAGGGTCTCACCGATGGCGTTGAGATGCCACAACAGGGCGTTCTTCAGATAGGGGAACCCGCGCATGACCTTGATCTGCTGGAAACGGCTGTTGCCGTCGAAGAACTTGGAAAGATAGCGCAGGTTGAAGGGGTGGATGCCGTATATTAGGCGAGCGAAGAGAAGCCCCACCTCCATATAGCTCGCCTTGTTATCGCGTAAAACAAGATAAATCTTATCGGTAATTTCCTTAACGTGTTCTTCGGCGTAAATAACCGTCTGATCATTTTCCGGCCACAGGGCTTTTACGTCCCTTTCCAGCATCGTGAACCTCTCAAGAGAAGTCTCGCCAATGGCCGTGCAGATAAAGCCTATTTCAGTTTTCGTCAGAGATTTTGGCTTCCCTGCAATCTTCTCGCCGATAGCCTGGGATATGGCTTTGTCGATTTTGGCAATTTTATTAAAACGCTGCTTCTTCACCTTTTCCAGACGAGGCGCCCCCGTCTTCTTTTTAAGCACCCTCTGTAACTTCGCCTTAAGGCCGGTTTCCTCTTTAACCTCCAAGGCATCTGCGGCATGGACCCGAATATCCTTGAACCGGGCGGCTATTTCCCCCAGTTCGGAAAGTAACTTACCCAGACCATCCTGCCCTTCCTTGGCTTCGAAAAAACTGTTGAAAAGACCGTCGATTGCGGCCTCTCCATCTGCCTTCATCAGGTCAATGTCATTGGCTTCTCGCCAGACGACAAATTCCTTCTTCGTCCGTCGCCACAAAGTAACGGCCTCTCCCAGGGCAAAGGCTTTAAAGAAAAGTTCCGTGGCAATTCCGGCCAGATCAGGGGACAGCATCACCGCCTTTGATGAAATGGGTGCTGCAATCAGGGCAAGACGGGCTTCAATCTGACGCAGAATAAAGCCATCGAAATAATCGGTAAAAAAAATCGCCGGATTTTCATTGCCCTCAGCGTCGGCCTTCGTTTTTTTCTTTTTCTTGCCAGCGCCGTCTTTGTTTGTCTTGCCGGTTGCCTCGCTGCCCAATTCACCTTCGACTTCTTTTTCCAGAATTTCCGCGCTGACCTGAACCAGGGCATTCTCTAAAACATCCAGATCTTCTTCTCGCAAGGCCGGGGGGTATTCATCCCCGCTTTCGGCAAGCAGAAAAGCTGCCCCATTCTGGCGCGCTTTTTTGATCGTTTTGGGATCAAGATCGCTCATTTTATGAGTCAGAACGACATTGAAGATAACCTTGAGATGATTGAGGGAAATGACGTTCAGCGTCGCCTCGTCGGCAAGGGTCATCCGCCGAATATGGAGGGTCTCAGGAACAGAAGCCTGGTGGGTCACCTTGATGATTCCCCGAGCGATGTTATCAAATTGTTTCATTCAACTGCCAAATGCCGACAAAATAAAAACTTCCGCAATTGTGACCGCCGTCATATCCAGAGACCTCCATGAGAGGCATCATTGGGCCGTCATAAAGAGGGAGGAGACAATGACACATGAAAACAGGATTACGCGATATGGCTCTTTTGCCGTAAATGCCATGACAGGGTGTCTGGCCGTCCTTTTAATCGTCGGCGGCATTTTCTAACCCCACACTTTCTAAGACCCCTGTTAAAGGCTTAAAAGCTTTAATTTTTATCCAGATTTTGGCCTCGCTTGCGCGGGGCCTTTTATTACCTGGATATTACCTGCCATAATCCGGACCAGGCCTTACTCCAAGAGAGCTAGAACGCGGCGACTGCCGCAACCGGGTCTTCGGCGCTAAAACCGGCAATATCCTGAAGACCGGCACGGTCCAGGATAACCACCTCATGAACACCTGGAAGCTCGATAACCTCTTCCTTTTTCAGCCGGGTAAAGGTGCGGCTGACGGTTTCAATGGTCAGCCCGAGATAATCCCCGATATCGGCCCGCGACATCGGCAAATCGACCTTGTCGCCTGCCTGTCCCCGGCGCATGGCGCGCTGGGATAAATTCAAAAGGAACGAAGCGATGCGCTCTTGTGCCGTCTTGCGCCCGAGCAACAACATCTGATCCTGGGCCGCCGCCAATTCGTTCGAGGCGGTCTGCAAAAGCCGCTTTTCGAATTTCGGGTATTTGTCGAGCAAGACTTCCAGCTTATTGCGGGGAAACCTGCAAAAAGTCGCCCCGGTAATAGCCTCGGCTGAATAACTGTAATGGTCGTGAAGGGCGAGACCGAGGAAATCCCCGGCAAAAAGAAATCCTGTAATCTGCCGTCGTCCATCGGGAAGCAGCTTGAACATACTGACTCCGCCCCCGGTGACGTTGAACAGATGATCTGCCGGGTCACCTTCGTAAAAGATCGTTTCCTGAGGGTCCGCCTTAATCAGGGTCGTAATTTCGGCCAGCCCCCCAATCTCTTCCTCCTTCAAGGCACTGCAGACACTGGTCAGCCGGATGCTGCATGTCTGGCAATGCTCAAGAACTTCTGAGGTGAATTGTCGTGAACCGAACATGAGCACCAGCCAAAAAACGAGGAGTTAGGAGAGAATCCTTCTATTTTGTGCCACGGTGCGCGGAAAAAGGAAAGTCTTAGGAAATTTCAGGGTTAAGCAAAGGTTAAGACACTAAAAGCTCATTACCTCTTGTGTTGATGCAGATCAAGGCTTTGAATGGTTCCATCTGTCAAATTCATTACTGGATCAACCCCCAGCCAGACCGTCCAAACATGCCCCGACATCTCGTTTCCAAACAGCTCTTGCCCAAGAGGGCAAGCCAGGCGTTTCCCCTCATCAGCGGACTTTATCCGCAGGTGAGTCTTGAGCGATGGCTGGACTATGTTCAAGCCTCGACGGCTGCAGACGAAGAAAGCGGCGTCTGGTGCATTGAAAGCGAAGAAGGCTATATCTATGGCCTTTTCGCCTATCGTTTGACCCATGACCTCCTGCACGGCAAAAGCCTGGTCTGCGAGAATGTGGTGGCCCAGGATCTGGTGGGACCTGAAACGGTTTTAGCCCACCTCCTTGAAACCATGGACAGCCTGGCCCTGGACAGGGGCTGTGAAGCCCTTCACATCTTTGCCCCAGAGAAAATGCACCCGGCAATCTCGGTCCTGAAAAAAGATCACCACAGAATCGAAAGCACCGGCACTTTCAAGGACGTCGCCGATTTTGCCCCTGCCCCCGGCCCAAATGGCGACAAGCCACAAGCAATAACACCAGCCCAGACAGGAAAACGGATTTCCCGCCGCCGCTTCCTGAGCGGGAAAATCACCACGCCACCGCCCCTGCGTCCACCATGGTCGGTGGCCGAATATCGCTTTGCCGAGATTTGCACCTCTTGCGGTGACTGTACCGTCGCCTGCACCGAGGGCCTTCTTCATCTTGGTGCCGACAAACGACCGAAGGTGGATTTTAGCAAGGGCGGAAAGGACGGCTGTACATTTTGTGGCGAGTGCGCCGCCGCCTGCCCAAGTGGTGCCATTGCCAGCTTCGACGAGCATGTGGACCGACCGCCCCCCTGGCATCTACGGATCGACATCAACTCAAGCTGCCTGCCCTATCACGGCGTCGAATGCCGAAGCTGCAGCGACCACTGCGAACCCGACGCCCTGCTTTTTCGACCCCGTGCAGGCGGCGTTCCGATCCCCGAGATCGACCTTGATGCCTGCAACGGTTGCGGTGCCTGTCTTAGCGCCTGCCCCGTCAGTGCGATTAAAATCAGCTCTCTTGACGACCCGGCGGCCCAGCCCCAGACTCCGTCGCCCAAAGGGCGACAATCAGTGTGGAGATCATAATGGATATCTGCGGCGTACTTATCCGGGCTCACCCGGATCATCTTTCCGATGTTGAAGAGCGCCTGGCCGCCCTTCCCGGTGTTGAAATTCACCTCAACGAAGGCGATGGCCGGATCATCGTCACCACCGAAGGTGAAGAAACCGAATATGTCGGAAAAATGCTTCTCGACCTTCATGGCATGCCGGGCGTGTTGTCCGCATCGCTGGTCTATCACCACCACCTTGATGCCCAAACGGCCCAACTGGAGAATTGAAATGAAACTGTCACGGCGTGATTTCATCAAATCAAATGCGGTGGCGGCGACGGCTGCTGCTGCCGGCCTCAGCCTTCCCGCACCTGTAATGGCCGCCAACCCCGGACCGAATGATTCCGGTGTGCGTTGGGACAAGGCGCCCTGCCGTTTCTGCGGCACCGGCTGCGGTGTTCTGGTCGGCACCAAGGGCGGACGTATCGTCGCCACCCAGGGCGACCCAGAGGCCCCGGTCAACCGTGGACTCAACTGCGTCAAAGGCTATTTCCTCTCCAAAATCATTTATGGCAATGACCGTCTAACGACGCCATTGCTGCGTAAAAAAAATGGAAAATACGACAAGAACGGTGAATTTGAGCCGGTCAGCTGGGACGAAGCCTTCGACGTCATGGCTGAAAAGTTCAAGGCAGCGCTCAAGAAAAAGGGGCCGACCTCGGTCGGCATGTTCGGTTCGGGCCAGTGGACAGTGTGGGAAGGATATGCCGCCGTCAAACTGATGAAGGCTGGGTTTCTCACCAACAACATCGACCCCAACGCGCGCCACTGCATGGCATCCGCCGTCGCCGGATTTATGCGCACCTTCGGCATCGACGAGCCGATGGGCTGTTATGACGATCTGGAAGAAGCCGACGCCTTTGTGCTCTGGGGGTCAAACATGGCCGAGATGCACCCGATCCTGTGGTCGCGGCTGACCGACCGCCGGTTGACCGCCCCCCACGTCAAGGTCGCTGTCTTGTCCACCTTCAGGAATCGCAATTTCGAACTGGCCGATATCGGCGCTATTTTCACACCGCAATCCGACCTCGCCATCCTTAACTACATCGCCAATTACATCATCGAGAACGACGCGGTGGACAAGGATTTTGTCGCCAAACACGTCAATTTCCGGCGCGGCGCCGACGATATCGGCTATGGCCTGCGTCCCGAGCATCCAAAAGAAAAAGCGGCGAAAAATGCTAAAAAAGCCGGGGCGTCCGAGCCCATGTCATTTGACGAATACAAGGCTTTCGTTGCTGATTATACACTCGAAAAAACGGTCGAAATATCCGGTGTGCCAGCAGAAACGCTGCTCAAACTGGCCGAGCTTTACGCCGACCCCAACGTCAAGGTTGTCTCCTACTGGACCATGGGATTCAACCAGCATACCCGGGGAACCTGGGTCAATAATCTGGCGTACAACGTTCATCTTCTGACCGGCAAAATTTCCAAACCCGGCTGCGGCCCCTTCTCGCTGACCGGCCAACCCTCAGCCTGCGGCACGGCGCGCGAAGTCGGCACCTTCGCCCACCGCCTGCCCGCCGATCTGGTTGTGATGAAGAAGGCGCACCGCGAGAAGGCGGAGAAAACCTGGAAATTGCCCGAAGGCTCCATTCCGCCCAAGCCCGG
>JABJES010000215.1 GCA_018663165.1 Rhodospirillaceae bacterium | reverse complement strand
GGCACGCCGGGGGTTTTCGTCAACCTCGAAGACACCATCAAGGGCTTCAAAGGCCTTATCGAAGGCGAATATGACGACCTTCCCGAGGCCGCCTTCTACATGGTCGGCACCATTGACGAGGCCATCGAAAAGGCCAAAAAAATGGCCGCTGAAGCCGCTTAAGGATTACGATAATGGCAACCAAAGTCGCCTTTGAGCTGGTCTCACCCGAACGTCTGCTTCTTTCAGAAGAGGCTGAGATGATTCTGATCCCCGGATCAGAAGGCGATTTCGGCATTCAGCCCGGCCATGCCCTGTTCATCTCGGCCATTCGCCCCGGCGTGCTCAGTGTCTATAACGACGGCAAGGTTGAAAAGCGTATTTTCGTTTCCGGAGGGTTTGCCGAGGCAACCCCCGAACGGTGCATCGTTCTGGCCGAAGAGGCCCTGGAGATTGAGGATTTGAAAACTGCCGAGATCGAAGCCGAGATCACTAATCTCAAAGAAGACATCTCAGCAGCCGAAACCCCTGACAAGGAAAAGGCCAGGGCCGGGAAAAATCTTCTCATCGCCGAGGCCAAACTGATCGCCGCCAAAGCCGCTTGACGCCCATCCGTTCTCATTTAATCGACTGGAAAGCCGCCCGTTTGGGCGGTTTTTTCTTAAGTTACGCGAGAAATCGAGTGGCAATTTCCTGGGCGAGAAACGCCAGCGAAAAAGAAAACCCAATCACCGGCACCCACATGGGAAAGATACGGGCCTCCACAGGGCGGGGGTCTCGTCGCTTGATCATGATAAGGGATAAATTGACCAGGGTGAAAACACTCAAGGTAATTGCCGAAGTAGCATCGGCAAGAGACACCATGTCAAACCCGAGAGCCATAACCAAAAGCAACCCGGCCACCGCAGCCGTCGCCCATAACGGGGTGCGGGTGAGGGGATGAATGTGAGCCAACACTTTCGGCAATAACCCCTGCTTACCCATTCCATAGAGAATGCGTGATGCCATCACCATCTGGATCAGGGCGCCATTGAGAATGGCGAAAATGCTGATCAGCCCGATCAGCGCCGGAGAGCCCCCCGTCACTTGCTGATAAAGCAGGGACAGCGGTGCGCCGCTTTCAGCAAGCTGTGACGGCGCAAGGTTAAGCACCGCAGTGAGCGCAATCAGGACATAAAGCAGAGTGGTTATGGCAAGGGTTAGAATAATCGCCCGCGGCAGGGTGATGCTCGGCCCCTTAACTTCTTCGGCAACATTGACGATATCTTCAAAGCCGAGAAAAGCATAAAAGGCCAGAAAGGCGCCGGTCAATATGCCGCTCCACCCGACCCATTCAAAGGGCGGCATTATCTCCGGCCATCTTTGAGGTAAGTCGAGGAACCCCTCACGGCCCGCCCAGATCACGATCAGAAGGCCGCCGATCTCAATCAGGGTAAAAAGCGCGGCAATTCCGACAGATTCCCGTATCCCCCAGGCGGCAATGGCGGCAATACAGAAAACCAGAAAGACGATCAGCCCTGGCCCCGGAACAGCGACAAAGCTTTGAACATAGCCGACCGCCCCGTTAAGAATAGCGGCCGCCGAGACGGTTCCGGCCAGAACCACAGCCAGACCGACGGCCTGAGAAAGAAAGGCAATTCTAAATCCTTTAAGGACGTAAACCGCTTCACCAGCACTTTTCGGGTGACGGGATGACAGTTCAGCAAAGGACAGAGCGGTAAAGGCGGCAAGAAAGGAGGCAAGAAGAAAAGAGAGGGGGGCATACATTCCCGCCCGACCGACAATCTTGCCAAGCAGGGCATAGATGCCCGCGCCAACCGTCGTGCCGAGGCCATAAAGCACGAGAACGGAAAGCGACAGAGCACGTTTAAGGGATGCCTCTTCCTTCAAAACGACCTCCCGTTCAAGTTTCCTCTGGTCGGTCAAGATGGGCAAATTCCTCGACCAGAGAGAGATAAAGAGACCGTTTGAAAGGCACAATCAGATCTGGAAGCTTATCCATCGGCACCCATTTCCAGTCCAGAAACTCCGGGGTTTCGGTCTCTATATTAATATCTTCATCACCGCCCAGAAATCGCAAGGCATACCACTTTTGCTTTTGGCCCCTGAATTTTCCGCCCCAAACTTTTGGGATAAGCCAGTCTGGAAGATCGTAAGAATACCAATCGCCGCTTTCAGCTATAATTTCCACCTTGTCGGTGCCGGTCTCTTCCTTCAACTCCCTGAAAACCGCCTGTTCGGGCAACTCTCCCTCATCAATACCGCCCTGGGGCATCTGCCAGGCCTCAGAGGGCATATCGATCCGACGGGCCACAAAAACCTGCCCAGCCCGATCCAGCAGCATGATGCCGACACCGGGCCGATAGGGTAAATCCTCAAACGCCGAAGCGATCACTTGATCGCCTGTTTGTTGACCAGAGCCGAAACCGGGGCGACGACGAAACCTTCCCGATCAAGGCGCGGCAACCATTCGGCAATACGCTCGAAGGTCACCGGATAAGGCGAACCGGTAACGACGGCAAACCCCGTCTCCCGAGCCAGAATTTCCGCCTCATTGAGTTTCTTGTCGATTGCCGCCCTTGAAGCAACGCTATCAATAACCCGGTCGTTGATGACGCGGGGAAGACCGATTTCATCGGCCACCTTGATGGCAACACTCCGTTTGGTCGAGCGGCTATCGAGAAACAGCAGACCGCGCTTTTTAAAAGCCGCCATGATCGGCATAAGCGCGTCCTCATTGGCCGTAAAACGCGCCCCCATGGTGTTTGTCACACCGACATAGCCGGAGACCCGGCTAAGAAGCCAATCCAGGCGCTCGACGTTCTGAGCGCTATCAAGGCCGATAATCAGGGCATAAGGGCCAGGATCGTTAATTGGATAGTTCAAGGGCTCCATAGGCAGGGTCAGCATAACCTCATGCCCCGCCGCCCGGGACAGAGCGATCCAATGTTCCAGATTCCGGGCATAGGGCGAGAACGCCAGCGTAACCTGACCGGGAAGCTGTTGAATGGCCGTTTCGGTTGCCGAACTACTCATTCCAAGATCGCGAATAACGATGGCAATGCGCGGTCGCAGATCTGCCTCATCGAAGGGACGTGCATATTCCTGCCAGGCCGAACGGCCATCTGGAGAAACAATCGGAAGAGGACCATTCTCAGTCAGCTCAATCAGTTCCGGCACCGAGATTGTGCTGAGGGAAAGCCTGTCCTTTTCCAAATATTCCGGCGACAGGATATTGCCCGGGGGTTTGATCGTCGGGATCGGCGGCAGGCCGACAAACTGACCCGGCAGCGGCGTCTGCCCATCTTCCGGCAACGGCAGCACCCCCATATTCCCCGCAGCACTGGCCGGGTCAGGCGTTTGTGAGGCGGGAACACCCATGGCCATTCCATCTCCAGGCATTTCCGGGCTAGATATTTCAGAAGGTGAGGAGCTTTGGGACGGCAAAGCGGTTTGCCCATCCGCCAATACTGTTTCCTCTAACAGTTCGGGCGGCAGGGAATGGGTAAAGGCCAGAGGTTTTTCTTGCACTTCAGGGGGGTGCTCTTCTTCGCTAAAAATC
>JABJES010000253.1 GCA_018663165.1 Rhodospirillaceae bacterium | reverse complement strand
CGCCGTAACGGCGGCCGGTAGCATTTAGCCTAGAGACTCTGAAACATGCGCCTGTCACTAACCCTGTCGAAATATATTGGACGCCAGTTTTTCTGGTGGTTTTCGGGAATTTTTCTCTCGCTTGTCGCCCTGATCTTCACCTTTGATCTGATTGAACTCATGCGCCGGGGAGCGTCGAAAGAGGCTGCGTCCATGGACGTCATTTTACAAATGGCGCTGCTTAAAATCCCCCTGATGAGCCAAGAGATCATTCCTTTTGCCGTCCTCTTCGGCGGTATGCTCGTCTTCTCCCGCCTGACTAGAAATCACGAACTGGTCGTCGCCCGGGCCGCTGGCATTTCAGTTTGGCAATTCCTCTTGCCGGCACTACTCATATCCTTATTCATCGGTGCTTTTCAGGTGATGATTTTCAATCCCTTCGCCTCGGTAATGACATCGCGCTTCGAACACCTTGAAGGCCAGCTCCTGCGCGGCAAATCCAGCCTTCTCGCGGTTTCGTCTTCCGGCTTATGGCTTCGTCAATCCGATCCGGCGGGACAATCGATCATTCACGCCCAACGGGTTCTCCCCGAGACCATGGTGCTTCAGGACGTTATTATTTATCTTTTCAAGGACAGTGATCGTTTCACCTCGCGTATCGACGCCAACACTGCGGAATTGAAGGATGGCGCATGGAACCTGTCTGAAGTCTGGCTGACGGCTCCCGACAAACCGCCAAAATTCATCGATTTTCATACAGTCAAAACTGATTTAACCCTGACCAAAATTCAGGAAAGCTTTGCGCCGCCCGAAACCATGTCTTTTTGGGATCTTCTCGGGTTCATCGAAGTCATGGAAAATGCGGGTTTTTCTGCCCTTAAACACCGACTTTATTATTACTCGCTACTTGCGCGCCCATTCCTGCTCTGCGCCATGGTGCTGATCGCCGCAACCTTTTCGTTACGCCTGACCCGATATGGCGGCACATCGCTTGTCATCGGTGGCGGCATTCTTGCCGGATTCCTGTTCTATTTCCTTTCCGACGTGATCTATGCGCTGGGCTTGTCCGCCAGCCTGCCCGTTCTTTTGTCGGCCTGGTCGCCGGTCGGCATTACAACCCTTCTCGGCCTTGCCATGCTGATGCATCTTGAGGATGGATAAGAGAAAATGCGACGCCTAATCGCCATCAATCGCGTCTTCTTTTTGCTTCTGGCTGCATGGTTTGCCAACATGCCATTGAGCGTCCATGCCCAGACCACAGAACAAACGACAGAACAAACGACAGAACAGACGACAGAACAAACGACAGAACAGACGACAGAAAAAATCCGCCTGAACGCCGACAACATATCCTACAACAAGGAAACCGCCACTGTTACGGCAACCGGCAATGTCGAGATCAAGCAAGGCGAGCGAATCCTCATTGCCGACCAGGTAAGCCTCAACGAAATAACCAACACTGCCACGGCGCAAGGTAACGTCACCCTTCTTGAGCCAAGCGGGGATGTGATCTTTGCTGATTTCGTCAGGCTGAGCGATGAGTTGCGAAACGGCATTCTTAAAAACCTCAAAATCAGGATGATCGACAACAGCCGTCTGGCTGCCAATGGTGCCCGACGCTCAGGTGGTTATCTTACCGAAATGAGCAAGGCCGTGTTTTCACCCTGTAACCTGTGCAAAAAGGATCCAGACCATCCTCCCTTGTGGCAGATCAAGGCCAATGAGATTATTCACAATGAGAAAACCCACGACATCGAATACAAGGACGCATTTTTTGAGATGTGGGGAGTCCCTGTCATGTATATGCCGTATTTTTCTCATCCTGATCCGACGGTCAAACGACGCAGTGGTTTTCTCGCCCCCAGTTTCGGCAACTCGAGCCTTCTCGGTTTTGTCAGTCGCACCCCCTATTACTACGTCATCAATGACAGCATGGATGCGACCATCACCCCCATCTATACAACCGATCAGGGGCCCGTCCTGGCGCTTGAATATCGCCAGCGCCTGACCAACGGTGAGCTGGAAATTGCCGGCAGTGGGACAAAGGGCGACCTTATCGATAATCTTGGAACCCGAAAATACGATCAGCTTCGCGGCCATATAAATGCTATGGGGCGTTTCGACATCGACCCTACCTGGCGCTGGGGATTTAACGTCAACCGGGCGACCGACGATACCTATCTGCGGCGCTATAATTTCGAATATCAGGAAGTCCTGACCACCAATTTATATGCCGAAGGGTTCCGGGGTCGAAACTACGCCGCCGTCAACAGCTATCTGTTCCAGGACACGCGACCGGGCGCAGACTCAAAAGCCACGCCCAGAATTCTTCCCACCATGGATTACAATTTCGTCAGCCAGCCATCAAAGATTGGCAGCTTTCTCACCCTCGACACGAATGTCTTGAACCTGTCACGACAAAAAGGCACCGGCAGCCAACGAATTTCGGTCGAAGGCGGATGGCATCTGCCCTTCACGACTTCGTCTGGACATGTATTTAATTTTTCAGCGACCGTCCGTGGAGACGGTTATTACGTCAGCGATATCGAGAAAGAAGGCGGAAACAACGATAAATATGATGACATTACCGGCCGAATTCTACCCCAGCTTTCACTGAATTGGCGTTACCCCCTGATGCAACAATCAGGAACGACTCACCAGTTAATCGAGCCCATGGCCGCCTTTGTCGCCGCGCCGAACAACAACAACCCCTCAACGATTCCCAACGAAGACAGCCTGGCTTTCGAATTCGATGAAACCGATCTTTTCCAGCCCAATCGTTATGTCGGCCTGGACAGGGTAGAAAACGGGCAACGCATTGATTACGGGCTGAAACTCGGCACCTATGGCACCCAGGGTGGAGAGACAACCGCCTTTTTCGGCCAGAGCTTTCGCCTCCGCAAGGACAATGCCTTTTCCCCCCAATCCGGGCTCGACGACAATTTTTCAGATTATGTCGGTCGGGTAAGAATTGCGCCGAGCAGTTTACTTGATTTCAACTATAGATTCCGTCTCGAAAAGAACGACCTGGCACCGGTTATCAGTGATATTTCATTCAACGCCGGGCCATCTATATTTAGAGTCCATGCCAATTATCTCGATATTGATTCAGGTGCCAGTTCCGGCGAGCTGGAAGAGCGCAAGGAAATAATTTACGGCGCCAGCTCACAATTCACCGAAAACTGGAGTGTTTCCGGTCGGGCCATCCATAATCTGATCGATGACGAAGGATTGCTGAACTATGGGTTCGGCGCAAATTATCAGGACGAGTGTTTTACCTTTTCGGCCGATTATACCAGATCGTTCACCCGCGACCGCGACGTCGAACCCAACGATACGATCTTCTTTACGGTTTTCTTCAAACATCTCGGTCAGTTCTCAACATCACAAGACGTATCAAAAAGCAGCAATTCAAAAACCGTCGAACAGATAAGTACCGTGAATTGACCTAAAAAACGCCACATTTCCGAGTATTCTGATTATCACCTCGCCTTCACCGTTCGGAAACAAGACATCTCCGACATTTCAATCAGGCCCATTATTGAAAATGAAGACACAAAAAAAACAGCCCCGACGAAAATTTATCTATCGCAGTCTGTGCGCCGTCTTTTTTTGGTTTCTCATCACTTCTCCGGTTCCTGCCCAGGACATCCAGGGCATTGTTGCCGTCGTCAACGACGAGGTCATTTCCGAATATGATATTGAATCGCGAATCACCCTGACCCTGAAATCGCTTGGTCTTGAGAACACAGCGGAAAACCGTCTGGAAATCAGATCAAAAACACTGCAGAGCCTGATTAACGAGAAACTGAAGGTGCAGGAAGCCAAAGAACGCAACGTCGAAATAACAGAGGAGAAGATTGAAGAAGCCCTTGCCAACCTCGAAGAGGCAAACGGCATCGAAAAAGGCGAATTCAGAGAGCAAATGAGAGATGACGGGATCAATCCCCAAACTTTTATCGACCAGGTTGAATCCAACCTCGCCTGGCGGGACCTGATCAATCGCCGCCTACGCTCTCAAATCGATATCGGCGACGATGAGATCAATGAATCGATTGAGAAGATGGAGAAAAACAAGGGAAATCCGGAATTTCTTCTGGCCGAAATTTTCCTCCCCGTCGAGAGCCCGGACCAGGAAGATGAAACCCTCCGTCTAGGCAAGCAAATTATGGCGCATCTGTATGAGGGAACACCATTTCAAGAACTGGCAACCCAGTTCTCAGGCTCTGCTTCGGCGGCGACCGGCGGTGATATCGGGTGGATTCAACCAGGACAAATCGATGAAGAACTCGAGATAGAAATCAAGCCAATGATCTCGGGGCAGGTAAAGGGCCCCCTTCGCAGCGTCACCGGCTATCACATCATTCTGATGAGGGAAAAACGCATTATCGGAGCAACCGGCGAGGTACAGGTATCTCTGCTTCAGCTCTTTCTTGAGCTTCCGCCACTGGCCTCGGAAGATGAAATAAGCGGATTAACCGAAAAGGCTGTCGCCCTGACCAGAGATATTTCCGGGTGCGATGCAATGTCGGAACTGAGCGACGAATCCGGCGCCACACTGACAAATAATCTGGGCACCCTGTCTCTCGGCGATCTTCCTGAAAACCTCAAAGAAGCCGTCAATACTCTTGATGTCGGCACCCCCAGCGAAGCCATTGTGACCAGTAGCGGCATTATGGTGTTGATGGTATGCGAGCGAATTGAACCCGAATCGATTGAACCGGACCGCGAAGAGATCCAATCCACCCTGGAGTTCCAGCGCCTCGACCTGATGGCGCGGCGATATCTGAGAGACCTGCGCCGTGCCGCACATATCGATATTCGTAAAGATTCGAATGTAAAATGACTGATCTGCCAATGAAGAAACCTGCGCTCGCCCTGACCATGGGCGAACCATCTGGAATCGGTGGCGAGATCGCTTTACGAACGTGGCTTAAAAGCCAACAGACGCGCCGCTCAGGGGAAAGAGAAATCCCGCCCTTTTTTATCATCGATGATAAAGAGCGCCTTTCCAAAATTGCCGCCACCCTTGATTTACCTGTGCCACTTTGCCACATCGAGACCCCGGAAGACGCCTTGGCTTGCTGGAATAACGCGCTGCCGGTTCTTGCCTTAAGTGAACCGGTTAACGCTCTGCCCGGCACCCCGGACCCGGCAAATGCCAAGGCCGTTCTAGCATCCATTGAGCACGCCGTGAAACTGGTTGGCGATGGCCGGGCATCCGCTTTGGTGACCAATCCAATCCACAAGAAAACCCTGGCCGATGCAGGGTTCCCGCACCCTGGACACACCGAATACCTGGCCGAGATCGCAGGCACGGACAATCATCGAAAACCCTTTGTTCCGGCAATGATGCTTGCCGTGCCTGACCTGCAACCCTGCTTGCGCGTGGTGCCGGTCACCATTCATATTCCCCTCAATCAGGTGTCCGCCACCCTGACCTTTGAGAACATCGTTACTCAAGCACAAATAACGGCACGGGCGCTGGAAACCATATTCGGCATAAAGCATCCCCGCCTCGCAGTTGCGGCGTTGAACCCCCATGGCGGGGAGGAGGGAAAAATGGGCTTTGAGGAAATCGAGATCATCGCGCCAGCAGTGGATAATTTGGTCGGCCAGGGTTTTGACGTCAAAGGTCCTTCCCCCGCCGACACACTTTTTCATGCCGAGGCGCGAAAGAATTTCGATGCAATTATCTGCATGTATCACGATCAAGCGCTGATCCCGCTTAAGACGCTGGATTTTGAAAACGGCGTTAATATCACCCTTGGTCTTCCCTTTATTCGCACATCGCCCGATCACGGCACGGCGCTGGATATCGCTGGCCAGGGGGTCGCCAGCCCTAATAGCCTGATCGTCGCCTTGACGACGGCCGACGACTTGTCGTCGATTTCACAGACCGTTTCACAGACCATTTCACAGGCGACGCGACAATCCTTGCAGCTTTCCGTTGCCTGATCCCCAACCAGACGAGGGGAGCTTTCCGCCCCTGCGCGACATTATCGATCGCTATGAATTGCGGGCGAGAAAATCCCTCGGCCAGAATTTTCTTCTCGACCTCAACCTGACCCGGCGCATCGCGCGTGCCGCCGGAGATATCAGTGACTGCACGGTGATTGAAATTGGACCCGGCCCCGGCGGTCTGACCCGCGCCCTTTTAGATGAGGGAGCCAAACAAATCATCGCCGTTGAGCGGGACAAGCGCTGCCTTGAGGCCTTAAAGGAACTGAGATCGGCCTTTCCGGACAGGCTGGCCCTTATTGAAGGCGATGCCCTGAAGGTTACCCCTCAAAGTCTGGTCGGCGAAACAGAACCCCTGCGTATCATTGCCAATTTGCCCTATAACGTCGCCACCGAACTGCTTTTTATGTGGCTTGTTGATGCAAGGCGCTATCTGAGCCTGACCTTGATGTTTCAAAAAGAGGTGGCCATGCGCATCGTCGCCGCACCTGGATCAAAAACCTATGGGCGTCTTTCGGTGATGACTCAATGGCTGTGCGAGACCAAGCTGCATTTCGATATTCCAGCCAGGGCCTTTACCCCTGCACCTAAGGTTACATCGAGCCTGGTCGGGCTGACCCCACGGCCACATCCCCTGGCCCCGGCCGACAGGAAGGCTCTGACTGCGGTCACTGTTGCCGCCTTCGGACAACGGCGCAAGATGCTGCGCGGCAGCCTGAAAAGCCTTGGCTGTAATACGGGAATGCTGATCGAAAAAGCTGGCATTGAAGGAACCCGGCGGGCCGAGGAATTATCAGTTGAAGAGTTTTGTCGGTTAGCCCGCGTCTATGCCGAGCTAGGGAAAACGTGAATCGTCTTACCCGCTATTGCCTAGCGCCACTCGCGGAGCCCTTTGACAAATTCGGTCAGCCCGGTCTGACGTTCGCGCTTGAGGCGTTCGGCCGAGAGAATGGCCTGAACACTCTCGATACTTTCTGAAATGTGATGATTGATGATGATGTAGTCATAGGCATCCCAGTGACTCATCTCATCGGCCGATTTCGCCATCCGTGCAGCCACCACTTCCGGGCTGTCCTGGGCTCTGGCGCGCAAACGGCGCTCCAGTTCCATCGTCGAGGGCGGCAGGATAAAGACACTGACCAGATCCTCCCCCGCACATTGCCGCAAATCCTGGGCACCCTGCCAATCGACATCAAACAGGACATCACGTCCTTCTTTCAGCGCCGCTTCGACCGGCTCCTTCGGGGTGCCGTAATAATTGTCGAAGACCTTGGCATGCTCAAGCAATTCGCCGCGATTCACCATGAGATTAAACTCGATCTTATCGACAAATTGGTAATCGACACCCTCGACCTCGCTGGGTCGTATTTCCCGCGTCGTCGCAGAGACCGACATGGCGAGATTGTCATCCCGCGCCAGCATATCCCTCGATATGGTCGTCTTGCCGGCACCCGAGGGCGACGAGAGGACGAGCATCAAACCGCGACGCTGAATTTCCGGAACTGACTCTGAAAAGGAGGAACTGGCTGACATAAATATGGCGCCCGAAACGGGCAACCCCCCGTAACTCATTGTAATGAATATAGTTTATTATATAGCCTTCATTTTTATCACTCTTTCCCCATAACGACAAGGCCCCCCCGTGGGAACCCGGCGCCCTTTGCCAAAGCATTATTGAGCGGCACTATTCAATATTTTGAACCTGCTCGCGCAATTGCTCAACCGATGCCTTGAGATCCAGACCAGTTTGGGTCAAATCCATATCCGCCGACTTTGAACAGATCGTATTGGTCTCACGGTTGAGTTCCTGACAGAGAAAATCGAGTTTGCGGCCAACAGCGCCTCCATCCTGAAGAAGTGCCCGCACCGCCGACACATGGGCGGCAAGACGGTCGAGCTCCTCGCGGGTATCGGCCTTGGCCACAAGAAGGGCAAATTCCTGGGCCAAGCGGTCTTCGGCCACTGGCGGCGCTGTGTCGAGAAGTTCATCCAACTGAGCCTGAAACTTTTTTTTCATCGCTGGCGGTTGAAGGGCAGCGCAATCTTCCGCCCGTCCACGCAGGCGGTCGATCTCATCGAGAAACCCGGTGATGACCTTGCCCAGATGCATGCCTTCCTGGGCCCGCATCTCCGTCAGATCAACCAGCACCTTTTGCAATCCTTTCAGAAGAGCCTTTTCGCGCCCCAGAACAGCCTCTTGGCTTTCATCCCTGTCCAGACTCTCAATCAGGCCGGGGACGCGCAAAAGTCCATCAAGGCGAGGCTTGTCGGCATCAAAACGCTGAGTAAGCGTTTCGAGAATTCCGCTAAGCGTATCAGCGACATCTTCATTAAGCCTGAGCGCAATACCACCCTTGGCAGTGGATAGAGAAAGGGTCAGAAAAATATTGCCGCGTTTAAAGCTCTCCTGAACTTTCGAGCGGGCCTTTACCTCCAGGCCATCATATCCAGACGGCAATCGAAAGCGCACATCCAGTCCCTTGGCGTTGACGCTCTTGGCCTCCCAGACCCAGCCTGTGCCCTCATGCTGACCCTCAATGCGGGCAAACCCTGTCATGCTCGATAAAGCCACGTTTTCTCCCTCTCCATTCAGCACTTAAACCTGAGCCAGATTTAGCACCCATAGCGCAAAAAAAACACCCATGCGACAATGGACCCATGGCTTTTTCACATCCTGCCCCAAAATCGATTCTTATTACCGGCGCCAGTTCAGGCATCGGCGAGGCCTTGGCAAAGGCCTATGCCGCCCCCGGCATTACACTCTTCCTCTGCGGCCGTGACGAGAAAAGAGTGGCCAGCGTGGCGGCAGCCTGCACGGCAAAGGGCGCGACCTGTCATGGCCAGCGCCTCGATATAACCGATGTCAAAGCCTGTTCCCAATGGATTACTGCCTGCGACACGCAATCCCCCCTCGATCTGATGGTCGCCAATGCCGGGATCGCAGGCGGCAGCGGCGGCATGGGGGAGAGCCCGGAAAAAATGCAGGAAATTCACCAGGTCAACGTGATGGGCACCATCAATACGGTCCTGCCGACGATGACGGCAATGGTCAAAAAAGGTGGCGGGCAAATCGCCATCGTCAGTTCGATT
>JABJES010000248.1 GCA_018663165.1 Rhodospirillaceae bacterium | reverse complement strand
TCAACCGCCGAGCTTCGCCTGGAGATGCAGCACACCATGCAGACCGATTGCCCGGTCTATCGCTCAGGCCCGGCGATGGAAGACGGCGCAAAAAAGCTTGCCGACATCTGGGCCCGGCGCGATGACATCAAGGTGACGGACAAATCCCTGATCTGGAACAGCGACCTTGTCGAAACTCTGGAATTCTACAATCTTCTCGAACAGGCGACGGTCACCCTTCATTGTGCCCTTAACCGCCCCGAGAGCCGCGGAGCGCATACCCGCGACGACAAGCCGGACCGGGATGACAAAAACTGGATGAAACATTCCATCGCCTGGCTCGGTGAAGACGGTAAACCGAAGATCGATTACCGTCCCGTTCACATGGATACCGACATCGAGGGCGTCGAATCTATTCCGCCCAAGACGCGCGTTTACTGACGCCTGAGATGGCTGAAAGACAGAAAGAAGCAAGATGGTAGAGTTTTCATTGCCGCCGAATTCAAAGGTTAAGCCGGGACGGAAAAACCCCGCCCCCTCAGGTGCCAAAAATCCGCGCGCCTTTAAAATCTATCGCTGGTCGGCCGATGACGGCGAGAACCCCCGTCTCGACAGCTATGAAATCGACCTTGCTGATTGTGGGCCGATGGTTCTCGACGCGCTGATCAAGATCAAGAACGAGGTCGACAGTACGCTCACCTTCCGCCGCTCGTGTCGGGAAGGAATATGCGGCTCCTGCGCCATGAATATTGATGGCACCAACACTCTGGCTTGCCTCAAGCCTATCGACGAGATTAAGGGGGATGTGAAAATCCACCCCCTGCCCCATATGCCCGTGGTCAAGGATCTGGTGCCTGATCTGACCCATTTCTACGAACAATACGCCTCAATCAAGCCCTGGCTGCGCAGTGAGACACCGCCACCCGAAAATGGCGAACGCCCGCAATCACAAGAAGAAAGAGCGCTGCTTGACGGGCTCTATGAATGCGTTCTCTGCGCCTCCTGCTCAACCGCCTGTCCGAGCTATTGGTGGAATGACCAAAAGTTTCTCGGCCCCGCCATTCTGCTTCAGGCTTACCGCTGGGTTGCCGACAGCCGCGATGAGGCAACACAAGAACGCCTCGACGAGCTCGACGACGTTTTCAAGCTCTATCGCTGTCACACCATCATGAACTGTGCCAAGACCTGCCCCAAGCACCTCAATCCGGCAAAGGCCATTGGCGAACTGAAAAAGCTGATCGCGGCGCGCGACCGGGCCTGACCCTGGCACCCGGTTCGCCCGGTCAACGGTTCTCTCTGTGGATTTCTCCTGTGGCTTTTCATCCATGAAAAAGGAATTTCTCGAAGTCTTCGCCGCCATCCGTGAGGCCGGAGAGATCAAGCACGATCCGGCACAAGTGCGGGTCGCCGAGGTTCTACAGAATCTGTACGAAGGAATGAAGACCTACAGCCTGCCTTCCTCGCGGCGGTTCTGGCAGTTTCACAAAAGAACAAAATCCACCCCTCCCAAGGGAGTCTATATCTGTGGTGATGTTGGCCGGGGGAAATCGATGCTGATGGACATGTTTCTTGCCATGGCCCCGGAGCGCAGAAAAGAACGAATTCATTTCCTCGACTTCATGCGCGATGTCCATGCCGATTTTCACAGATTAAAGGCCGTGCGGGACCCTTTGCCCCGGATCGCACGCAAAATCGCCGCCAAATACACACTCATCTGCTTTGATGAATTCCAGGTGACTAACATCGCCGACGCAATGATTCTCGGACGCCTCTTTACGGCCCTGTTCGACCTTGGGGTAATTGTCGTCGCCACATCAAACCGCGACCCGGACGACCTCTATGCCAACGGTCTGCAACGGGACCGCTTTCTTCCCTTTATCGCCCTTCTCAAAGAGCGCCTGACGATCTGTCATCTCGATAGCAATATTGATTATCGCCGTGACAAAATTCACGGTCTCAAGGTTTACCACACGCCTCTTTCTACGGAATCGGCGCACGCGCTTGATGATGCCTTCGCCGAGTTGACGGAAGGAAAAAGAGGGCATCAGGAAAAATTAAACCTGCAGGGACGCAAGCTGAAGGTGCCCATGGCGGGTGCTGGGGTGGCGCGTTTTAGTTTTGCCGAACTGTGCCAACAGCCGCTAGGGCCAAATGACTATCTGGCCCTGGCTAAACGCTATCACACGCTCATTCTCTCTGGCATCCCCCGCATGGATTCCGAGCAGCGGAACGAGGCACAGCGTTTTCTCGTCCTCATCGACTCGCTCTATGAACATGGGGTCAATCTGATCTGTTCAGCAGAGGTTCCGCCTGAATCAATCTATGTGAAAGGAAGTGGCAGTTTCGAGTTCGCCCGCGCCGTCTCAAGACTGGCCGAGATGCAATCGGCAGAATATCTGGCCCATCCCCACAGCTCTGGAGAAACAGAGCATTAGATAGACGGCTGGCCGGAGAGAAAAGGCTGAGGCGTCAGCTCGCCCTGGTCGCCCAGATGCCCTTAACCTGATCGGACAGGGTCATTGGATCAAATGGCTTGGCGATAACGTCGAGCGCACCCAAAGCCAAAAGCGCCTGGACTTCCTGTGGCTGAACCTTGGCCGTCATGAAGACAACTGGCGTCGCACTGAATTCAGGGATTTCGCGGATGGCCATCATGGTTGAAGGCCCATCCATATTGGGCATCATAACATCGAGAAGAACAAGGTCTGGATTGAAAGCAGAAACCTTTTCAAGTGCTTCGTCGCCTGAGCTGCAAACCTCAACCGTTAATCCGCCAACGGATTCAAGAGCGATCCTGGCAACCGCCTGAATGTCTGGCTCGTCCTCGACATAAAGTATCTTCGATAGTGTTTCACTCATCTACACCTCCTACCTGCAGTCTTCCCAGAAAGCCCCTTGGGGAAAAACAGATCATCTCAATCTGCTCTGCAAATATTAATATTCCACGAAGGGTGACCAAAAATAACCGACAGAAACCGCTTCATCCCTACGAACCAAGTAATTACAGCATATATGATTTCCAATGACTTATTACTTTAAAGCATGTCTATTTTAATTCCGCCCTTAAATTCTGCCTGTGCAGATATATAAAAAAAACCGCCCTCACCTTGCGAAGACGACTAAAAGGGATTAGTTAAGATTATGCCCCCACCCATGAGGCAAACTGCAGATTGAATACGGGCTTAAATTACCTGAACATTTTTTCCGACATTTCGGTCTGTTGCCGTCGTCGTTCCTCTCAGTGCGGTTCGACGTTAGGGGTTCCCTTATCTTGGAGCAAAAGATGCAGAGCACGGTCATTCCCCAAAAGGCTGACGCCTTGGGGATAGGCGACATCGATCCAACCCTGGATCTGGAAGATGAGATCAACCGCCTTCGCAAAGAGCTGGGCGCGGTCATTCTCGCCCATTATTACCAGGACGCCGAAATTCAGGAGCTGGCCGACTTTGTTGGCGATTCCCTCGACCTTTCGCGCCGCGCCGCCGAAACCAAGGCTGAGGTTATCATTTTTTGCGGCGTCCGCTTCATGGCCGAGGTCGCAAAGATCCTCAGCCCCGAGCGCATCGTTCTCCTGCCCGACGCAGAAGCAGGTTGTTCACTTGAGGAATCCTGTCCCCCTGAAGCCTTTCGCGCTTTTTGCCAAAAACATCCTGATCATCTGGTCGTTTCCTACATTAATTGTTCGGCTGAAGTGAAAGCGCTTTCAGATATTATCGTCACGTCAGCCAATGCCGAGGCGATTATTCGCCAGATTCCCGAAGATCAGTCCATCCTGTTCGCACCGGACCGCCATCTGGGGGCCTATCTTTCCCGCAAGACCGGGCGCGATCTTTTGCTGTGGCCCGGTGCCTGCGTGGTTCATGAACAGTTTTCCGAACGTGAGTTGATCCGCCTTAAAGGGCGCTATCCCGAAGCTGTTGTTTCGGCTCACCCGGAATGCCCCGAAGCCATCCTGAATCATGCCGACCACATCGGCTCAACCTCGGCGATGCTTAAATTCGTCAGCGAGACCCCGGCCCACGACATTATCGTCGCCACAGAGCCCCATCTCATCCACCAGATGAAAAAAGCCGCGCCAGACAAAACCTTTCACCCGGCCCCGGGCGCCGACGGCACCTGTTCCTGTGCCAACTGCCCCTTCATGGAACTCAACACCATGGAAAAGCTTTATCTCTCGATGATTAACATGGGGCCACGGATCGAAATTTCCGACGATCTCAGGCTTGCCGCCAAGAAACCGCTGGACCGCATGCTGGAGATGTCACCGCCAGCATCAAAGGTTACTCCCTTCGATCCTCACGCCAACGTCGCTTAAGCCCCTGAGCGCACCATAACCGGCAGGATTTAACATGACGGATTGCGCTTTACCCGGACGCGAAGATATTGAGCGTCTGATCGAGACCGCTCTTGCTGAGGACCTCGGGGAACGGGGGAAAGAGGGCGACTGCACCAGCCAGGCGACGATCCCGGAAAAAACGCCCCTTAAAGCCAGCCTGGTCACCAGGGAAGATATTGTTCCCGCAGGACTCCAAATCGCCCTTGAGGTCTTTCGCCACCTTTCTCCGGCGAGCGACCAGAAGGCCCTCGTCCGGGACGGCGAGAAAATCCTCGCAGGAACCGTTCTCGCCAGTATCTCTGGCGATGCCCGAGGCCTGCTGACGGCCGAGCGCACGGCGCTGAATATCCTTCAGCATTTAAGCGGCATCGCCACCCTGACCCGGACCTTTGTCGAGGAAGTGGCCGACACCGGCACCATCATTCTCGATACCCGCAAGACGACACCCGGCCTGCGCCGATTCGAGAAATACGCCGTCGCAGTGGGCGGCGGCCGCAACCACCGCATGGGCCTTTACGACGGCGTTCTGATCAAGGACAACCATATAGCCGCCTGCGGCTCGATTGATCAGGCCATCGCTTCGGCTAAGGAAAAAGGCCTGTCCGCCATTGAGGTTGAGTGCGACACCCTCGACCAGGTAGAAAAATCCCTCGCCGCCGGCGCCGACAGGATTCTCCTCGATAATATGGATAACGCTACCCTGCGCGCCGCCGTCACGATGGTCGCCGGACGCATTCCTCTTGAAGCCTCAGGCGGGGTGACGATGGAAACGGTGCGCGCCATCGCCGAAACCGGCGTTGATTTTATTTCCATCGGACGTCTCACCCAATCCGCCCCGGCCGTCGATATCGGCCTCGATATCTCACTCCTTCCCGATCAAGCGGATTAAGCCGACCCTGTCCGAGCTTGCTCATGGGCAGTCCCTTGGTTACTCTTCTCTCAGAAGGCCTCTAACGGCCGTCACGCAATAGCGTGAAATATAGAATTTTTGGGAGGAATATCATGGCGCGTAACAAAATCGCCCTCATCGGCGCAGGCAATATTGGCGGTACCCTGGCTCTTCTCGCTGGGCT
The DNA here is from genome assembly GCA_018663165.1 of Rhodospirillaceae bacterium. Taxonomy (GTDB): domain Bacteria; phylum Pseudomonadota; class Alphaproteobacteria; order UBA11136; family UBA11136; genus JABJES01. The sequence goes on along the minus strand of JABJES010000248.1, from coordinate 7,389 downwards.
GAAAGAACTTGGAGACGTCGTTCTCTTCGACATCGTCAGAGGCATCCCTCAAGGCAAGGCCCTGGATATCGCTCAAGCCGCCCCGGTCGAAGGATTCGACGGCGCGTTTTCAGGCTCTGGCAGCTACGCCGCCATCAAGGGGGCCGATGTTGTGATCGTCACCGCCGGCGTCGCCCGCAAGCCAGGCATGAGCCGGGACGATTTAATCGGCATCAACGCCAAAGTTATTTCTTCCGTCGCCGAAGGCATCAAGCAGTATTGCCCCAAGGCCTTCGTCATCGTCATCACCAACCCGCTGGACGCCATGGTCTGGGTCATGCGCGAATTGGGCAAACTGCCCCATAACAAGGTCGTTGGCATGGCCGGAGTGCTGGATTCCGCCCGTTTCCGTCATTTTCTGGCCGATGAATTCAAGGTCTCCGTCCAGGACGTCACCGCTTTTGTGCTTGGCGGCCATGGCGATACCATGGTGCCGCTGGTCCGCTATTCCACGGTGGCCGGCATTCCCCTTCCCGATCTGGTTAAGAAACGCTGGACGACCCAAAAGCGCCTCGACGCCATTGTCGAGCGCACACGCAACGGCGGAGCGGAAATCGTCGGCCTGCTCAAAACCGGGTCGGCCTTCTATGCGCCCGCAGCGGCGGCTATCGAGATGGCAGAATCCTACCTCAAGGATAAAAAGCGCGTTCTCCCCTGTGCTGCCTTCCTGAACGGAGAATACGGCGTGCGCAACCTTTATGTGGGCGTGCCGGTGGTTATCGGCGCCAAAGGCGTCGAAAAAATCGTCGAGATCGACCTCAGCGCCAGCGAAAAGAAGATGTTCAAGAAATCGGTCGCCTCCGTTCGCGGGCTGATTTCTGCCTCCAAGCGGGTATTGAGAAAGGCAGAGAAAGAAAAGGCGGCGGCGAAGAAGGCAGCGAAGAAAATCGCCGTCAAAGCTAAAAGTACAGCCAAACGGAAACCTGTGAAGAAAACCACAGCAAAGAAAGCGACAAAGAAAACAGTCGCCAGGCGCAAGATCACAGCCCGTAAACCTGCGGCGAAAAAGGCGGCACCCGGCAAAAAGACGACGAAACGAGCCGTCAAGCGGACTGCGGCAAAGGCGCGGCGCCGGAAATAAGCCCTTAGAATCGCCGTCAGGGTCAAAAACCGTAAAAAATAGCGGAAAAACCCCTCTCATCCCTTGACTCAAGAGGGTGACGTTGGCACTTTGCGCCCCTTTCTGGCGAATCGTATTTTCTTGGATAATGGAGCGCAGAGGGGGGCCAAAGCGGCTTTCCAGAGGTGCTTTCGGTGGATGAGATTGTCTTCTCTCTCATAAAGGTGGGTAATAAATGAATATTCACGAGTATCAAGCAAAACAGCTGCTCGCAAAATTTGGCGTTAACGTCCCTGTTGGCGACATCTCCTACAAGACCCATGAGGCGGAAACCGTCGCCAAATGGCTCGACGAAGACGTCATGGTCATCAAGGCGCAGATCCACGCCGGTGGCCGCGGCAAGGCTGGCGGAGTCAAAGTCGTTAAATCCGTCAAGGACGCCGTCGAAGAAGCCGACAAAATGTTCGGCATGACCCTGGTCACACCCCAGACAGGGCCAGAAGGCAAGGAAGTGCGCCGAGTCTATATTGAGGCCGGATGCGATATCGCCGACGAACTTTATTTCTGCATTCTCGTTGACCGGGAAACCGGCGGAAACACCGTGATCGCCTCAACCGAAGGCGGCATGGACATCGAGGAAGTCGCCGAAAAAACACCGGAAAAGATTTTCAAGGTTCGCCTCAACCCAGGCATCGACCTGCAACCCCACCATGCTCGCAAGATTACCTATAATCTTGGCCTGAAGGGAAAGACCGGTCGGATTGCCCAGAAAAACATCATGGCCATCTATCGCACCTTCTGCGAGTTCGACGCCGCCATGCTTGAAATCAACCCCCTGGTAGTGACCGGATCGGGCGACATCATCGTCGTCGACTGCAAGATGGCGTTTGACGAAAACGCCCTCTACCGCCAGCGCGAGGTTGAGGAAATGCGTGACGACGACGAGATCGACCCGCTCGAACTCGAAGCCGCCCGCCACGATCTCAACTATGTCAAACTCGACGGCAACATCGGCCTGATGGTCAACGGCGCAGGCCTGTCGATGGCGACGATGGATATCGTCAAGCATTACGGCGGGGCTGCCGCCAACTTCATGGATGTGGCTGGCGCAGCGACGCCTGATCGCGTGGCCGCCGCCTTCAAGCTGATTTATTCCGACCCCGGCGTGAAGGGCATTCTGCTCAACATCTTTGGCGGCATGATGCGCTGTAACGACATTGCCGAGGGCCTCGTTGCCGCAGCCAAGGAAGTCGGCCTGAGCAAGCCGCTGGTGGTTCGCCTGGAAGGCACCAATGTTGAAATGGGTCGGGAAATTCTCAAGAATTCCGGCCTACCTATCCAGCCTGTTGAAAGCATGGATGAAGCGGCGAAAAAAATCGTCGAAGCCGTGAAGGAGTCTGCATAAATGGCCGTCCTAATTACCAGAGAGAGCAAGATCATCTGCCAGGGCTTTACCGGCGCCCAGGGGACCTTCCACTCAGAAAAGGCAATTGAAGCCAAGACCAACATGGTCGGCGGCGTCACCCCGGATAAGGGCGGGACAGAGCATCTCGGCCTGCCGGTGTTCAATACCGTCGCCGAAGCCAAGGAAGCCACCGGTGCCAATGCGTCGGGCATTTTCGTGCCGCCGCCATTCGCCGCCGACGCCATTCTTGAGGCGGTCGAGGCCGAGCTTGAGCTTGTTGTCTGTATCACCGACGGTATTCCGACCCGGGACATGCAGCGCGTCAAACGCGAAATGAACGGCTCCAAAACCCGGCTGGTTGGCCCCAACTGTCCCGGTGTGTTTACCCCCGGCATCGGTAAGATCGGCATCATTCCAGCATATATCGGCCTGGAAGGAAAAATCGGCATTGTGTCGAGGTCTGGCACGTTGAGCTACGAGACCCTGGTCCAGACCACCAGAACCGGCCTCGGCCAGACCACGGTCATCGGCATTGGCGGTGATCCCGTGAACGGCACCAACTATCTCGATTCTCTGGAACTGTTCCTCGATGATCCGGAAACCGAAGGCATCATCATGATCGGCGAGATTGGCGGCACGGCAGAAATCGAAGCGGCCGACTTCATCAAGTCCTGGAAGAGCGTCAAGAAACCCGTCGCCGCCTTTATTGCTGGCGCAGCTGCTCCTCCGGGACGGCGCATGGGACATGCCGGTGCCATCGTTTCCAGCGGAGCCGAAACCGCAGATGCCAAAAAGGAAGCCCTGAAAAATGCGGGCGTCGAGGTTGCCGAGACCATCGTTACGATTGGCGAGGCAATGATCAACGCCCTGAAAGGATAGAAGCCATGGCGAGCAATGCTCTTATTTCCTATATCGGTGCCGACAAGCCGGGGTTGATCTCCACCCTGTCGAATTTCCTCACCGAAAAAGGCGGCTCTGTCGGCGACACGACTTTCGCCCTGCTTGGTGCCGGCGCGGAACTGAATATGATCTACGAACTGCCCAAAGGCCTCGACTACAAGGATTTGGGAAAAGAGATCAAGAAAATGCCGGAAGTAAGCGACGGCGAAGTCAAAGTGACCGATTTTCAGCACAAGGTTGATCGTGGGCCTTCCAGCCGCATCACCCATCGCATCATTCTGTCGGGAAAGGATCAGCCCGGACTTCTGGCAAGGGTAACCCGCTCGCTGGATGACCATGGTGCCAATATCGTCCGTCTCAACACGGAAAAACTCAAAGGATCTGGCGGCGACCAGTATATCGCCCGTTTTGCCATTTCCCTGCGCGAGGAAAGAGCGCCGACCTGCCTTGCCGCGATTGCCAATATCGCGGTGGAGAACAAGCTGACCATTCGCTACGAAACAGCCTGACGGCGCTGAAAAATCATAAACGATGCGTAAAAGGTCGGGGGTTTTCCCCGGCCTTTTTTCGTGCCCCCCGACCTTTTTTCGTACCCGACAGGAAAATTAAGCGCCCCTTTATCTTTTTCAGCCTGCCTGGAACCTATTAAGCTTATATTATTAAATTGATTTATATAGTTACCATGAAGACGTTATTTGAATAACGCCTTCACATGGAAGGAATGGTCTGTGAATATTCACGAGTACCAAGCCAAAGAGATCCTTGCTAAATACGGGGTCACCGTCCTTCAGGGTGGCGTCGCTTATACCCCTGCCGAAGCCGAGCGAATTGCCAAAGGTCTTCCCGGCACCATCCGCGTCGTCAAAGCGCAGATCCATGCCGGCGGACGCGGCAAGGCTGGCGGCGTCAAACTTGTCAAATCCAATCAGGAAGCCCGGGATGTTGCCAAGAGCCTTCTTGGAAAAACGCTGGTCACCCATCAGACCGGGCCAAAAGGCAAAGAAGTAAAAAGAGTTTATATTGAGGAAGGCTGCGAGATTGCCACCGAGCTTTATCTCGGCATGTTGGTAGACCGGCAATCCGGCTATATCACTATTCTTGCCTCTACCGAGGGTGGCGTCGAAATTGAAACGGTCGCAAAAAAAACACCTAAGAAAATTCTTAAAGTCGGCATAGACCCCCAAGTCGGCATGCAGCCCTTTTATGCCCGCAAGGTAGCCGTTGGCCTTGGCCTTGATATCAAGACCGGCACCGGACTGGTTAAATTTCTCCTCGGCATGTATCGCGCCTTTACCGAACTCGACTGTAGCCAGATCGAGATCAATCCCCTGGTCATCACAAAGAACAACGAAGTGGTGGCGCTGGATGCCAAGATCAACTTCGATGACAACGCGCTTTTCCGCCATAAGGACGTTGAAGAACTGCGCGACGAAGACGAAGAAGACCCCATGGAGCGCGAAGCTGCACGCCATGATCTCAACTATATTAAACTCGATGGAAACATCGGCTGCATGGTCAACGGTGCCGGACTGGCCATGGCGACCATGGATATCATCAAGCTTTCCGGCGGCGACCCGGCAAACTTCCTCGATGTAGGTGGCGGCGCCACCCGTGAGCGCGTCACCACAGCATTCAAACTGATTCTTTCCGACCCCAAGGTCGAAGGCGTATTAGTCAATATTTTTGGCGGAATTATGCGCTGCGATGCAATCGCCGACGGCATTGTCGCCGCCGCCCGCGATGTTACCATCCATGTTCCCCTCGTGGTACGACTGGAAGGAACCAATGTTGATCTCGGCAAACAGATCCTCGCCGATTCAGGCTTGGCCATCATCCCCGCCGAAACCATGGCCGATGCCGCCAAGAAAATTGTTGCTGCCGTTAAGGAGGCGTCCTGATGGCTGTTCTCGTTGACAAAAAAACAAGGGTCATCTGTCAGGGCTTTACCGGTGCCCAAGGCACCTTTCACTCAGAACAGGCGATTGCCTACGGCACTAAAATGGTTGGTGGCGTTACGCCGGGCAAGGGCGGCGAAACCCATCTCGACCTGCCCGTCTTCGATACGGTCGAAGAAGCTGTCGTCAAGACCAAGGCAACAGCCAGCGTTATCTACGTGCCCCCACCATTTGCCGCCGATGCCATCCTTGAGGCCATCGACGCCAAGGTGCCGCTGGTTATCTGCATCACCGAGGGGATACCGGTTCTCGACATGGTTCGGGTCAAGCGGGTCCTGCAAAATTCCAGCACCCGCCTGATCGGACCAAATTGCCCTGGAATCATCACCCCTGATGCCTGCAAGATCGGAATCATGCCCGGCCATATTCACAAGCCCGGCAGGATCGGCATTGTCTCGCGGTCCGGCACACTGACCTATGAAGCCGTGGCCCAGACAACGGCTGCAGACCTTGGTCAATCCACCTGCATCGGCATTGGCGGCGACCCCATAAACGGCACCAATTTTATTGACTGCCTTGAGCTGTTTCTTGCCGACAAAGCCACAGAGGCGATCATCATGATCGGTGAGATTGGCGGCACAGCAGAAGAAGAAGCCGCCGACTTCATCAAGGCGTCAAAAGTGAAAAAACCCGTCGTCAGCTTTATTGCCGGGCGCACGGCGCCACCGGGACGGCGCATGGGACATGCCGGCGCAATCATTTCCGGCGGCAAGGGAGGGGCTGATGACAAGATCGAAGCCTTGAAATCAGCAGGGGTCAAAGTTTCCCTATCCCCGGCGACAATCGGCAGCACCATGCTGTCACTGTTAAAGAGCTAACTTAAAGCCGTATACGCCCTTCCTGATGCCCTAAGGATCTAATTCATGGATGCAAACCGCGATCTGACGTCATTCCTTTCAGGGGTCAACGCCACCTTCATCGCCGAGCTGTATTCCAAATATCTCGAATCTCCGGCCAGCATCGACCCTGGCTGGGCCGACTTTTTTTCCGAACTCGACGATGACCCCACCTCACTACTTCACGAGATGAAGGGGGCGAGCTGGGCGCCGTCTTCAGCCCAGGTCATTGGTATTCAGCCCCCCAGCGGCAATGGCGCAGCCACACCCGCGCGACAGTCCGGAACCCTCAATAACGAAGAGGTCCGCGCCGCAACCCTTGATACGATTCAGGCATTAATGTTGATCCGCGCCTATCGTGTACGCGGCCATTTAATTGCCAAGCTCGACCCCCTGCAACTCGATGGCCGGGTCTATCATCCTGAGCTTGATCCTTGTAATTACGGGTTCGAGGAAGAAGATTTCGACCGCGAAATTTTCATCAATAATGTGCTCGGGCTGGAAACGGCAACCTTACGCGAAATTATCACCATCCTTGAAGAGACCTATTCCGGGTCCATCGGCGTTGAATTCATGCATATTCAGGAACCGGATCAGAAGGCCTGGATTCAGGAACGCATCGAGAGCATCCACAACCACACCCAGTTCACCGACATGGGCAAACGGGCAATCCTGCAACGGATTACCGAAGCCGAAATGTTCGAAAAATTCCTCTCCCGCAAATTTGTCGGGACGAAAAGGTTTGGCCTCGACGGCGGTGAATCAGCCATTCCCGCCCTTGAGCAAATCCTCAAGAAAGGCGGACAACTCGGCATTAAGGAAATGATCTTCGGCATGCCGCACAGGGGTCGGCTTAACGTCTTGGCCAATGTCATGAACAAACCCTATCTCGCCATCTTTTCGGAATTTCACGGCACCTCGGCCAATCCCGAAGATGTCCAGGGATCGGGCGACGTTAAATATCACCTCGGCACGTCCTCGGACCGGGACTTCAACGGAATCCCCATGCATCTGTCCCTGACCGCCAACCCTTCCCATCTTGAAGCCGTCAACACCGTGGTTCTGGGAAAGGTTCGCGCCAAGCAAATGCAGCGCGGCGGACTAGATAACCTTCCCAACAGCAAAAACGAGGTGATGGGGCTTTTAATGCATGGCGATGCAGCCTTTGCCGGCCAGGGCATCGTGTGGGAGTGC
>JABJES010000090.1 GCA_018663165.1 Rhodospirillaceae bacterium | reverse complement strand
CCCTTTACGGAGTTCTGTTTGCCCGTCTGGTTTTCCTCCCCGCCGCCAACAAGGTGCAGCAGCGTCAGGAGATTATGCGGTTCAGGAATCTCCTGCTCGTCGAGGGGTTCGCCATGCTCGCCGACAAGAAAAGCCCACGCTACATACAAGACAGCATGAACAGCTATCTCGATCCCTCGATCCATTTCGATATCGATAAGCAGTTAAAGCGGAAATAGACGATGAAGAGGAAAAAGACCAATAGAATGCCCGGCCAGGGAAGCGAAGTTGAGGAAGACTGGCTGATCACCTATGCCGATGCCATTACCCTGTTGATGGCCTTTTTCGTTATGATCCTCTCCTTCTCCAAGATTGATATCAGCACGTTTGAAGAAGTGCAGGCCTCCATCGCCAAGGAAATCGGCCGCCGCGATGTGATTCAGCCGACTTCAATGCTGTCCTTCAAGCTTCATGATGCGGTTGCCGAGTTCAAGATGGAAAACGCCGTGACTGTTGATGTTAATGATGAGGGCGTGATCATGGAGCTGGCTAGCCATGCGGTTTACGGAAGCGGGTCGGCGACCCTCAAGCCCCAGGCTAAGGAGTTGCTGGAGGTGATTGCCGATACTATCCGGCTGCCCACCTATCGGCGCTATAACGTTGAGGTTGAGGGGCATACCGATGATGTGCCGATCTCGACGGCGCGTTTTCCTTCGAACTGGGAGCTGTCTTCAAGCCGCGCCATCAATGTCGCGCGCTTTCTGATAAATCACGGGTTGAAGGCTAAACGGTTCAAGGTGGCGGGATATGCCGACGTGAAGCCCAAGGTGAACAACCGGGACTATAATGGCGACCCCCTGCCGGAGAATCAGGCTGCGAACCGGCGTATCGTGATCCGGCTCTATGTGGCACCGGTTGAGGATAAAGACAGCGTGCTTTAGGATTTTGGCTTGGAACGGGGCATAAACAGCCGTCTGAATTGGCTATTTATTAATTTTATTCTATACATATCAAATGGTTAGAGAAAAGGTGTGATCTTTGTCACAGCCTTAATGATAAAATTTTTGTTAAATCTTTTATGTCATGATTAAATGCCCATATGTGGGGAGTGGGAATACACGTTTCGGCTTTTAGGGTGTTCTTTAAAGGAAGTGAAAAGAGATGACACAAAGGGAACAGAAATCGGCTCTCACTCGCCGACAGGCTTTGGCCCGGCTCGGCTTGGTAACGACCGCCGTTTACGCGGCACCGGTGCTGTTGGAATTACAGGGTGCCCATGCCAAGCGCGGCGGCAAGAGCGGCGGCAGCGGCGGCAGCGGCGGATCCAGGCCCTCTCGTGGTAAGGGTTCCGGGGGTTCCAAGTAAGGCCGGGGATCCGTCTTCCGAAGACGGTGCCGGCAAGTTTTTGTATTCATTTTCGAGAGGTCGGCTTTGGCATATCCTGTCGGGGCCGCGCCTTGGTTTGTGGATAATCAACTGACAAAAAATATCCTTCTCTTGTCTTTTGACGGTCTTGATGCGCCAGTCGCACTGATCGATTGCGCCCATCTCGTCGAGCCGTTTTCACGTCTCTGCAACGGCTGGGCGTTTTCCGAAATTTCCGCTTCGGATATTCCGCCCTTCATGACCGTCAGCAAAATCGATACGGGCTATCGGATCGATTGCACGCCGCTTAGTAAGCCACGCGATACGTACGAGCCCGAGGAATACAAGGATGAATGTGCAATCATTTGCGCAATGATCGCTGATCTCTCCACCGCCTTCGGGCGCTTTAACGAGACTGTATTTTCCCTCCATTGCGCTGGATTGATGATCGGCCAGCGATTGGTTGTTTTTCCGGCTATGGGGCGTTCGGGGAAAAGCACCATGTCGGTTCATCTGACGGCTGCCGGGGCACGTTATTTCTCTGATGACGTTCTGCCGTTCTTTGGTGATGACGGCCATATAATTTCCCTTGGTTTTGCGCCGCGCTTACGGCTTCCCCTTTCTGATCGGGTCGATCAATTGTTTAAGGATTTTGTCAGCCGTCGAGGAGATCTGGCAAACAAGCGTTATCAATATATTCTTCCTGAAGATGACAAATGGGCCCCCCATGGAGAGAGAGCAAGTATATCGGCCGTGGTTCTCCTCGACCGCGATCCTGAATGCACACAGGCGGTTTTAGCTGAGGCGAAAAAAAGCGAGGCCCTAAAGCGTCTGGTCGGCCAGAACTTCGATTCTAATCTGGATATTTCGAAAAGGTTTCAGCGCCTTCACGATCTGGCAGGGGATGTCACCTGTCATCATCTGCGTTATGCTGAAACCGGTGAGGCGGTGCCGCTTCTTTTCGAAGCTTTCGGCGCGTAAGGAAAGGTCGAGACCCCGATGACAACCTACCGGATGAAAGCGAAAGTTGAGCTGACCAAAGTGGATGACGATTTATTCCTCGTCCATCCCGGTACTGAGAGTATCTATCACCTCGATCCCATCGGCGCCGGCGTTTGCCGGATATTGGCCGAACAATCCAGCCCGGATGAGATTTTTGAGACCTTGTATTCCGCCTTTCCCGATATGGATGCGGCGCAATTACGCGGCGACATGGATAAATTGATCGCCGATCTGGTGGAAAGTGACCTTCTGGACGTTTCTGCCTAACTGCTTTCTGAGGGGAGGCCTTGAGACGGTGAAACCAGCCCCTTGAGGCGGCGCAGGTTCTTCCAGACAATTGTCCGTGGCTCTGCGGTGAGCAGGGTTTCACGTTTCAAGCGGGTGAACATGGTTGGTTCTTCCGGGAAAAGTGTCAGCATTTCGCCGAGAAGATGATCGAACTCAATGGCCGTCGCACCGTGATAGGGCTTGATGATCTGGCCGGGCAGGGGGGCAGGCGGTGGATTGACGTGCTGGATCAGTTTGAGAAAACAGGATAGTCCCTTGGCAAATCCGCCTCGCCGGGCAAGATCCTCGATTAGTGCCCAATCAACTTGCCAGTCATCAAGAAAAAGAAAGGTAAGGGCGTCGATCATCCCTTTCAGGCTATCGGCTTCGAATTTGTCACGAATAGCGTTGGTTATGGCGAGGGCAAAAAGATGATCGCGGCTGGGAAGGCGGATCGTCT
>JABJES010000197.1 GCA_018663165.1 Rhodospirillaceae bacterium | reverse complement strand
CGGACCCGCCCTTCGCGGGCCTGGTGGAGGTTTGTTTCCTCCGTCTTGAGACGGCTGTCGACTTCCCTCAGGCCGGTTTCCGCTTCGGCGAGTGCATCGGCAGCTTTTTTGCGTGCATCTTCGGCCTTGTCCACCTGATCCTGGAGGAGCTGTCGTCGCTGAGCAATATCCTCGGGGCGGGAAACCAGGCTTTGGCGTTCGGTTTCTGCTGCTGCCAGTCGTTCCTTTAGATCGCTGAGCTGGGTCTCGGCACCTTGTGTACGGGCGGTCCAGGACTGTAATTCGGATTGAAGATGGGCAATGCGCTCCTGACGGGCGTTGGCTTCCCGTTTCAGCCGGTCACGTTCGCCCTGACAGTCGATCATTTCGTCCCGCCGCCCGGTCAACTCCTCACGCAGGCGGGTGATTTCATCGCGCAGGGCGGTGGTGTCTTCGAGAAGATTTAGGCTCTCTTGGGCGGTGGTTAGCTCAGTCTCAGATTCAGTGAGATCGGCAGCCAGACGCTCAATACTTTCGGTGAGCGCGGCAAGTCGCGACTGATGGGCGGACGCCGCTCTGGTCTGGGTGGCCAAGGTATCCCGGGCCTGGTGCAGGTCGGCATGGGCCTGACGCAGGGAGTCCTGAGCGCTGCGTTCTCTTGAATGGATGCTTGAGGCATTTTCTTCCGCCGCCTGAAACCGACTCTTGATTGTGGCAACACTTTCCTCAGTGGCCGGGCGCATTTTGGTAAGTTCCGCCAGCCGATTGCGCTGGGCAAGGCGTACTGCGGCCGGACTGGCCGCTCCGGCCTCAACCGTAAAGCCGTCCCAGCGCCACAGGGCACCCTCACGGCTGACCAGCCGTTGTCCGGGGGCAAGGCGGGGTTGCAGGGTCCGGCCCTGGTCGTTGTCGGCGACGAGACCGATCTGGGACAGTCGCCGGGCCAGGGCTTGCGGGGCCTCTACGAAACGGCTCAAGGGCGGCACGTCGTTAGCCAATGAACTTGTCTGGTCGAAAGGGGGCAGGGTTTCCCAATGCATGGGGGCATCTGACTGGGTTGGCGCATCAAGATCCTCGCCAAGTGCTGCGCCAAGGGCGGCTTCATAGCCGGGCTCGACGTTCACTTCATCGAGCAGGGGTGTCCATTCCCCTTTGTCGTGGCTCCCCATGAGGTTTGCCAAGGCCGCTTCTTCGGCCCGTAACTGATCGAGTTCTTTTTCGGCAATCTGCAGGGTCTCGCGTTCGGTCGCCTCGAGCTTGCGTGCTTCGGTGAGCTCAAATTCCGCCCGTTCGGCGGTTTCCCTGGCGGCCTCAAGGCTCTTATCCGCGGTTTCGGCTGCTATTTCGGCGGCCTCTAATCCGCCCAGTTCGGCGCTTTCCTGTTCGACTTCTGTGCGCTGGCCTTCAGATGAGGCCCGGCGCTCGCGGAGGCGGTCAATGCGGGCTTCTATTTCACTGATCTGGCGTTCCAGCCCGGTCCGCCGGGCTTCGGCGTTGGCGACTTCTTCGGTCAGGGCGGTAAGGCGATTTTCCAACTCAGTGACCTTTGCCGCTGCCGTCTCGACACGGGCGGTTGCCTGGGCATTTGCTTCGGTCTCACCTTCTCCGGCGGCGGTCAGCGTCGCGCCTTCCTCTTCCAGGCGGGTGCGGGCTTGGGCCGCATCGCCGAGAAGTTCCGTTTCGCGTTCGATATCCCGTTTGCACTGATCGATCCGGGCCTCACATTCCCGTAAGGTCTCGGCCAGGCGGCGTTCTTCTTCGTCGAGAGATTCCCGCGCCAACACCAGGCGTTGCAGGGCGGCGGCGGCTTCGGCTTCAAAGCGCCGCAGTTGCGGCAGAATTTCGGCGGCCTTGGCCTGTTCGGTCGCAATATGGCTTGTGATCCCGGTCATTTCGGCGACCTTGGACTCGAACTCGCGCAGCCTTTCGGCGGCACCGTCTTTTTCACCGCTGGCATCGCGCCAGCGCAGATGGAGCAGGATGCCCTCCTGGTGGCGGATACGATCGCCGACGCTGCGATAGCGGGCCGCCTGACGGGCCTGGCGTTTTAGCCCTTGAAGCTGGGTTTCCAGAGTGGTGAGAACGTCATCAAGACGTTCGAGATTGCTCTCCGCCCCGCGCAGCCGCAACTCTGCCTCGTGGCGCCGGGAATGAAGCCCGGTAATGCCGGCGGCTTCTTCAAGAATGGCTCGCCTGGCCGTCGGCTTGGCGTTGATAAGCGCGCCGACGCGGCCCTGACTGACCATGGCGGTAGAGCGTGCGCCGGTCGCTGAATCGGCGAAAAGAAGCTGTACGTCTTTTGCCCGCACATCCTGATTGTTGACGGAGTAAGCCGAGCCCGAGCCGCGTTCGATGCGGCGGGTAACCTCAAGTTCATCATCGCCGTTATAGGCGGCGGGAGCCATGCGGTCTTCGTTGTTGAGGACGAGGCTGACCTCGGCGATATTGCGCGCTGGCCTGTCGGCAGTGCCGTTGAAGATAACATCGTCCATTTCGCCGCCGCGCATTTGCTTGGCGGAAATCTCGCCCATCACCCAGCGCAGGGCTTCAACGAGATTGGATTTACCGCAACCGTTAGGGCCGACGATACCCGTAAGCCCGGACTCGATCAGGAGTTCGGTCGGATCAACGAAGGATTTGAACCCAGAAAGCCTGAGTTTGGAAAATTGAACCAAGACGGATCCCTTTTAACAGTCAGGAATCAGGCGCAAGTTTGCGTAAGGCCGAAGAGAGGGCCTCAAAGGAATAGTCGCCGTTGTATTTTTCCCCGTTGATAATAAAGGTCGGGGTGCTCTCGATCTTATATTTTTGTTCGCCTTTGAGCCGCATATCGAGAATGGCCTCTTCCAGGCCCGTATTGGCGAGGCAGAGGCGGATGTCATCGGCGCTCAACCCGCCGAGCCGGGCGACCCGCTCCAGAGATTTCACCGGGTCGCTGGAATGGGCCCAGTTTTTCTGGCCTTTGAAGAGAACGTCAACGAAAGCGAAATAACGTTTGTTTCCAGAACAGCGCGAGAGCATCGCCGCTTTCAGGGCGAAGATATCGAGAGGAAAGTCGCGCATGATAAGGCGGACTTTGCCGGTTTCGATAAAGTCGCGCTTGAGGCCAGGCAGGGTCTCGGCGTGAAACTTGGCGCAGTGACCACAGGTCAGCGAGGCGTATTCGATGATGGTAATCGGCGCGTTTTCGTCGCCAATGGACTTTTCCGCCATGGCGCCGATGGTGTCGTCGATGGCCGCTGTAGATGGGCGCGAGCTGCCAATAAACAGGGTCAGGGCGAGAATTCCGAAAAGGGCCGTAAGGGCCGTGTATTTACGCAAAAGAGAACCTCCGAGCTGGCTGAATGCGAGTGACTATACTTCGAGCGTCTCAGGGCGGCAAGAGAGCTTGGAAATGGGCCAAAGCGATCTCGATTTGTGCCTGATTATGGCGACGATTACAGCCAAATCCGACTTTTTTATGGCTGTTTTTCTGTTTTTTGGGCGTCCAGCTGCACCGCTTTCCCAAGTCTGAGCAGGGCGGCTTCCAGGCTGTCCTCCTCTTTATCTTCCGTCTTGGGCCCTGTCTTGGGCCCCGTCTTGAGCTGGTCGTGGTCCTCATCAATCTGGGGGATGTCATCGGGGGGTGGGGGGGTGGGGGGGTGCCCTTTCACCATACCCTGGATCAAGCGCAGGCCGATCACCGCGCTATAGCCGAAAAAAGTATTAATGCGCTCGATAATCCGTGGTTCGAGATGCTGGAACTCGATGGCCAGCGGGGCATGGACCCGCAGGTGCAGAATGCCGCCGTCCCGTTGTTTCCCCCGAAAGACCAGTTTTTCCGGCACACAGTGGGGGGCCAGACGTTCGCCGATAATCAGCGGCCAGTCGGTGAGAATCCGGGTCTCGGCGAAGCCGCGCCGGCGAAAGGTCGCGCCGGTTATTTTTGGCACCAGCCGCGCCATAGGCTGAAGGCCGCGCTCTATACGGACAAAGGCCGGTTCTCGGTTTTTTTTTGCCATCGGTGACTATAACGTAAAAACGTGAATAAAAGGCGGTCGGGGGAGAGGCGTGTCGGCGGCCATGTTAGGGCAGAGACGAGATGGGAACAATGGTCGGCAAGAGAAAATCAATGGCTGGTGGCGGGGCGGCACAGAAAGAGACGGCGCTTCCGGCGCAATTGCTGGCCTGGTATGACGTTGCTGGTCGGGACCTGCCCTGGCGGGCTATCGGGGAAGGCGGTTCTCCCGATCCTTACCGGGTTTGGCTTAGTGAGATTATGCTCCAGCAAACCACCGTCGCCACGGTCATCCCCTATTACCAGGCTTTTCTCGGGCGCTGGCCTGATGTCCATAGTTTGGCAACAAGCGATCTCGATGGCGTGCTCCATGGCTGGCAGGGGCTCGGCTATTACGCCCGCGCCCGCAACCTTCATCGCTGTGCGCGAATGGTCAGCCAGGAACATGGAGGCGTCTTTCCAGATAACGAGGCAGGGCTCCTGGAACTGCCTGGTATCGGCCCCTATACGGCGGCCGCTATCGCCGCCATTGCTTTTAACCGCCTCTCTGTCGTTGTTGACGGCAATGTCGAGCGGGTTATGGCGCGGTTTTACGGTGAAGAAGCGCCCTTGCCCCAGGCAAAATCTCTACTCCATGCTTATGCAGCCGCGCTGACGGCCCAAGTCACGGACCGTCCTGGCGATTACGCCCAAGCGCTGATGGACCTTGGGGCGACGGTCTGCACCCCACGCAATCCTGATTGCGGAGCCTGTCCCTGGAGCGGCAATTGCCGAGCTTTG
>JABJES010000246.1 GCA_018663165.1 Rhodospirillaceae bacterium | reverse complement strand
CCATTTTCATTGCCTCGACAACCGCCAACTCTTCACCGGCGCGGACTTCCTGGCCGACTTCAACGGCGATAGATACAAGAAGCCCCGGCATCGGTGAGAGAAGGAACTTGGAAAGATCCGGTGCCACTTTAATCGGCATCAGGGCATTGAATTCAGCCCCTTTCTCAGTCAAGACAAGAACATCCGACTGGTTGCCACTATGGAAAAGCCTGTAGCCGACGCCAAGGCGCTCAACCTGGACACAGACAGGATGGCCATTCAGGCTGGCGCGAAAATGATCCATCCCCGGCACCCAGTCACTCCGCAAGGCATAGGGCTTGCCATCAACACTGAAATCATAGCCATCGGTCTCAACGGTAATGGAAACCGGATAACGCCCCTCACCAATGACAACAACCCAATCATCGGCAACAATCATTTCATGTCCTGGCATCTGGCCGCTGATACCGGCCTCAACCTCGACCACGCGGCGATGGATGAAAGTCGCCACGGCCACCAGAAAATGCGGATCATCAGAAGGCAAATCGGCGGGATGAAAGCCGTCGGGATATTCCTCGGCGATGAAATTGGTTGTGATCTCTCCCTTAACGAACTTGGGGTGATTCATCAAAGCGGCGAGAAAACTGATATTATGAGAAACCCCACGGATGAGAAACTCATCAAGAGCCGAACGCATCCGGCCAATGGCCTGGTTACGGTCTGAACCGCTGGTGACCAGCTTGGCGATCATCGGATCGTAGTACATGCTGATGTCAGCGCCCTCAAAAACCCCCGTATCAACACGGACATCACCGTGCATATCACCATCGGTCGCCGGTGGCTGATAATGGGTGAGACGGCCGATTGACGGCAGGAAATTGCGGAACGGGTCTTCGGCGTAAATACGCGATTCGATGGCCCAGCCCTTGAGCTTGATATCCTTCTGGGCAAAGGCCAGTTTTTCCCCTGCCGCAACCAGGATCATCTGTTCGACAAGATCCAGCCCGGTTACCATTTCGGTAACCGGATGCTCAACCTGAAGCCGGGTATTCATTTCAAGGAAGTAAAAGCCCTTATCGGCACCGACAACGAATTCCACCGTGCCAGCGGAACGGTAATTAACCGCTCTCGCCAGCGCCACCGCCTGCTCGCCCATAGCCTTGCGGGTTTTTGGATCGAGGAAGGGAGACGGCGCTTCTTCAATGACCTTTTGATGGCGACGCTGAACCGAACACTCCCGCTCACCGAGATAGACCGTATTGCCGTGGGTATCAGCGAGTACCTGTATTTCAATATGGCGCGGTTGTTCGATGAATTTTTCAATAAACACCCGGTCATCACCAAAGCTCGACTTGGCCTCGTTAGTGGCCGAACGAAAACCATCGCGGGCCTCGTCATCATTAAAGGCGACGCGCATTCCTTTGCCGCCGCCACCCGCCGACGCCTTGATCATCACCGGATAGCCGACCTTAGCCGCGATTTTCACCGCCTCGTCCCCATCCTTGATGATGCCCATATGGCCGGGAATGGTGGTGACTCCGGCCTCTGCCGCCAGTTTCTTCGATGTAATCTTGTCGCCCATAGAGGAAATGGCATGGGGGCCAGGGCCGATAAAGGCAAACCCGGCCTTTTCCACAGCGGTGGCAAAATCGGCATTTTCGGACAGAAACCCATAACCGGGGTGTATGGCATCAGCCCCGCATTTCTTCATAATCTTGATAATTTTGTCACCAAGAAGGTAACTCTTAGCCGCCTGGGGAGGGCCTAGAACAAAATATTCATCGGCCTCGCGCACATGGAGCGCATCGACATCGACATCGGAACAAACGGCGACGGTTTTGATTCCCATACGCTTTGCCGTGCGGATAACCCGGCAAGCGATCTCGCCACGGTTAGCGATCAGTATTTTTGAAAACATGCCTGACTTCTGTTTGCTTTTAGCCATTTTTTCCCGTCAAAAATCTGTCAAATAAAGAAAAGGGTCCAGTCTGGAAGTTGCCTAAAGCGGAATGTTGGAGTGCTTCTTCCAGGGGTTTTCGACCTTCTTGTCCCGCAACATAGCCAGCGAGCGACAAATGCGCTTGCGCGTGTTGTGAGGCATGATGACGTCGTCGATGAACCCGCGCCGACCGGCGATGAATGGATTGGCGAATTTCTCGCGGTATTCTTCCGTTCGCGCCTCAATCTTTTTCGGGTCACCCAACTCGTCGCGGAAAATAATCTCAACAGCACCCTTGGGCCCCATCACCGCGATTTCAGCGGTCGGCCAGGCATAGCTGACATCCCCACGCAAATGCTTTGAGCTCATCACGTCATAGGCCCCGCCATAGGCCTTGCGTGTAATCACCGTAACCTTGGGCACCGTTGCCTCGGCAAAGGCAAACAACAGTTTTGCCCCGTGCTTGATGATGCCGCCATATTCCTGAGCGGTGCCGGGCAGAAAACCAGGCACATCGACGAAAGTAACGATGGGAATATTAAAACAGTCGCAGAAGCGGACAAAGCGGGCCGCCTTGCGCGACGAATCAATATCGAGACAGCCCGCCAGAACCATCGGCTG
>JABJES010000170.1 GCA_018663165.1 Rhodospirillaceae bacterium | reverse complement strand
GGGTAAAATAGGGCCGGTCTTTGTGGCCATCGAGCTGACGACTGTTGTTCCAGATGTCGTTCCCGGTGAAAAAGGCGAGCACCACCACATCTGGATCGTATTGCCAAACCTTGTCCTGAAGGACTAGAAGCTCCTGCGCCGTTCCATAGCCATTGACGCCGAAGGAGAGAACTTCCGGTCTGATGTCTTTGGCTTTAAGGCATGAGGCCAGTTTTGATTCCATAACCTTCCAGAAGGTATCTTCAAGGGCGACTTCACGGGCCTCGGTAAAAGAATCGCCGAGAACAGCAATACGAAGCACTCCGTCCGGTTTTTCCACAGCATGATCAGAATCACGAAAGCCGGCGCGATTTATTTTCATCATGGTACGGCTTTCGCCAGCATATGTACCCTGTACTCCTGGACGGGGCGACCAGCCATAACGGAAATCGAGCCGGTTGAATTCAGGATATGAAATGCCCATCAGCCGTAATCCGATCTCGATAAGAACGAGCGAGGCAAGGATGGAAATAAAAATAGTGGCAAGATTTGTCTTGTTCATCTTTGCCCGCTTTAGAGAGAAGCCATAGGTCGGCGGCTTAGAGGAGGAAGGCGTTGTTGAGGGCCTCTACCAGATCGTCCCCAAAGGACGGGCCTTTTTGAATTACCGGCACGTTATCAGGCAGAAACTGGAGGCTTTCATGATCGCGCGGAAAACTCGTAATCAGGGCGATTGGCATGTTGCGGGTTTCCGGCATGCTGGAAAGGGCGATGGCGAAATCAATGCCGCTGAGGTCGGGAAGAACAGCAGAAATAATAACCAGATCGGGCTTGGTCTGGATAACAATGGAAAGGGCGTCGAAGGGGGAGGCCACGTTCGAGACACGATACCCGCATTGCTGCATTTCTCTCTCGACGAATTTTGTCGCGGTGCCGTCAAGCATGACAAGCAACACTTCGGTGCTGCGTATTTCAACTTCGTTGACTTCAAAGCTGGCTTTGGGGGGCAAGGCGCGAACAAGGGTGGAAGGATCTGTCTCCCGGGGAATCTTGCCTTGGATAATGTCACTCAGGGTATCGACGTATTGTTCAATGTCCTTTATTCCCCTCTCGGTGAGAGGTTCGCAGGCGTCGAGATAGACTTTAAATCTGTGTGCGACGGTGGAGATAAGGCGCAGCCCGACGTTGGCACCCTGACCAACAAGGAGGTGGGCGAACTTACGGGCCTCGTTGATGAAATCGCCGGAAGGATGCTGTTGTGAACGTGTCTGCTCAAGAAGGAGAAGCAGTTCCTCCAGTGCATCATTTGTTTCATTGATGAATTCTTCGCGAAGCCCGCTGACGATATCTTCGAGAGAATCCGCCTGATTAGAAGTGCCCTCTGAGGTTGTCATTGCCGACTTTCTGTTGGATTAAATTGATGATGGTTGAAAAAAAGCGCATAGGTTGACGATCTCGGTGGATATTAAACGATATGGGTATTAAAAAATATGAAATATCCACCTGTATCAAGGCTGATTATAGATTGCCCACAGCCTCAAGAACTTCCGCAGCATGGCCTTTTACTTTTACTTTACGCCAAATATTTTGAATAATGCCCTTGCCGTCGATGAGAAAAGTCGCCCGTTCAATCCCCATATATTTGCGCCCATACATGCTTTTTTCTACCCAGACTCCATAGGATTCGCAGAGCTTTCCATCGACATCGGAGACTAATGGGAAAGGCAGATCGTATTTGCCTTTGAAATTATCATGGCTTTTTGCGCTGTCCTTTGAGGCCCCGACGACGACAGCATTGGCGGCGCTAAAGTCGGGGTGAATATCCCTGAAGTCACAAGATTCCTTCGTGCAACCCGGCGTGTTGTCCTTAGGGTAAAAATAAAGGATCAGATTTTTCCCCTTGAAATCTGAAAGGGAAATTGTTCCCTCGCCGTCCCTTGGAAGAGTAAAGGCAGGGGCTTTATCACCGGGCGTAATCGTCATGAAATAATGTCCTCTTTGGGTTTAATTTTCGTTTCAGCTTGTTGGGCCGGGGCGATAATTTGCTGATTAAAGATTTCAGCGATTCCTTCGGCGATTCTTTCCATGGTTGTTTTTAGCTCATCAAAGTCAACGGCGCCACATGTCGAAGCCATTCTCTGGCGCAGCGCGATGCTGGCTTTTTCTTCGGTAAAGGCTTCCTTGAAACACATGCGTAAAAGCCCCTGAATTCGGTGCCACATTCCAGCACCCTCGACAAGTTGTTTGCACTCCTCTCTGCTGATGAGGTTTTTTTCGGCAGCCAGCGTAAGGGTTGTAATTGTATTTGTTGAGAGAATTTCGGGGTGCTTATGGGCGTGTTTGAGCTGAAGATATTGGGCGATGAACTCAATATCGATAATGCCGCCCCGGCGGAACTTGATGTTCCAAAACTCGTCGCCGGGAAAATGTTCGGCGATTTTTGCACGCATATCGGCGACGTCGAATACAAGCTGTTCCGGATCCCGGGGAAGGGTAAGAATATCGTGGATTGTCTGGTTGATCTGCTCACCCAAGGCGCTGGGGCCGTTGATAACACGGGCGCGGGTGAGGGCCATGTGTTCCCATACCCAGGCCAATTCGGTCTGATAGCGCCGAAACGATTCAAGACTTGAGGCGATAGGGCCGGATTCACCAGACGGCCTCAGGCGCATATCCACTTCGTAGAGTTCCCCTTCGACTGTATGGGCGGTCATGGCATTGATGATGCGCTGGGATAAACGGGAAAAATAAGTGCGGTGGTCGAGAGATCTTTCACCTGACGAATGATCGTTTTCATCCTGGTTTTCATAAATAAAAATCATGTCGATATCTGAGGCCACGGTCATTTCCCGGCTGCCGAGTTTCCCCATGGCGATTACGGCCAAGCCCGGTTTTGGCATGACACCGTATTGGTTGGAAAATTCTTTTTCGACCAGGGGCTGAATTTCCTGGAACAGGATATCGCCGATGTTGGAAAAATGTGGTGCAGCGGCCTCGGCATCAGTCGTGCCGCGTAACATCTGCACCCCAAGCTGGAATTTCCTGTCCTTTGCCCAGCGTCGGGAGATGTTGAGAACCTCCTCAAAGTCTTCGGTCAGAGCAAGGGCGCTGTGGAGTTCGTCGCGCAATACATCCTGGGGGGGGAGCGAATCGAAAAATCCCTGTGAGAGAACACCGTCAAGAAGGATAGAACGGCGAGAGAGCCGGTCGGCGAGACGGGGTGAGCTGCCCATGATTTCAGCAACTAAATCGAGTAAAGCCGGGTTGGAGTGGAAAAGTGAAAAAAGCTGTATGCCAGCGGGAAGGCGGGAGAGAAATTCGTCGAATTTCATAAAGGCTGTATCGGGGTCGGTGGTTTGGGAAAGCGCGGTCAGGAGGGCAGGCATCAATTCGGTCAGAATTTGGCGGGCGCGTTCGCTTCTGGTGGCGTGATAACGGGAATGGTGCCAATTGCGGATGGTGGTGGCGATATTGGTGACATCGCTGAATCCCATTTTATTCAGGGTGTCGAGGGTTTCTGGGTCATTCTCCGCACCTGTAAAAACGAGGTTTCCAAGCCCGCCCAGAGACGGCGCTTCTCCAAATAGTTCGCCGTAATGTTTCTCAACGACTCTCAGGTGAGAAAGCAGCGTTTCGGCAAATTCATCCGCATCGTCATAGCCGAGAAAGACAGCCAAGGCATGCCAGCCTTCTTCACTTTCGGGAATAAGATGGGTCTGACGGTCTTCCGTCATTTGTAGGCGATGTTCAACCCGTCGCAGAAAACGGTAAGCGTCGAAAAGCTGATCGCGGATTTCTGCTTTAAGGTGGCTGCCTACAACCAGGGCGTTAAGGGCGGGAAAGGTGCCGCCAACCCGCATCTCGGTCTCACGGCCGCCCCAGATTAATTGCTGGGTCTGGGCGAAAAACTCGATTTCACGTATTCCGCCAGGGCCTAGTTTGACGTTTTGCCCGGCCACTTTGATGTCTCTCAGTCCTTTATGGGCGTTGATTTGGCGTTTGATCGAATGAATGTCGTCAATGGCGGCAAAATCGAGATGTTTGCGCCACATGAAGGGGGTGAGATATTTGAGGAAACGTTCTCCGGATTCCGCATCGCCGGCGACGATGCGTGCCTTGATTAAGGCTGCCCGTTCCCAGTTCTGGCCAGCTGTTTCGTAATAGGTCTCGGCGGCCAGGGTTGAAATGGCAATTGGGGTTGAACCGGGGTCGGGGCGTAAGCGCAGGTCGGTGCGAAAGACGTATCCGTCCGCTGTGCGCTCATTCATGATCTGAATCAGTCCTTGGGTCAGTTTGACGAAACAGTCGCCAAGGGATCTTTTCCCCGTATAGGTGAGCTTGTCGTTCTCAAAAAGGACGATCAGGTCAATATCGCTCGAATAATTGAGTTCTCTGGCACCGAGTTTCCCCATGCCGATAATGAACAGGCCGGTCCCCCGTGCTGGTGTTTGAGGAAATTTGAGGGTGAAATCACCCCGTCCGGCGGCTTGACGCAGAAGGTGATCGAGGGCAATTTTCAGAGTGGTTTCAGCAAAAATGCTGAGGTTTATAATGATTTTTTCTACTGGCCAGAGGTTGGCAATATCGGCCAGTGCGATCAATAAGGCGGCTTGGCGCTTGCCCCGGCGCAGCCCTGTCATTAGACTTTTTTGGTTGTCTTCAGCCCCGAATTCTTGCTCTAACCCATTTAAAAGGCTCGTAAATATTGTGTCCGGGTCGTTTTGAAGAAGGGTCTGTAAAAAGGCTATTTCAGCCAATAGTGATTGACTAAGATAGGGAGAGTTGCCAAAAACGGACTCAAGTAACCGTCTTCCCACAGTATCTTGAGTAAGATTGTTGGCAAATTCGGCAAGGGCGGGATCAGAGATATGATTGACAGCCTCTTGCCATTTCTCCCACCCAAGCCTGACACGCTCTAAATCCCCGGCTTTCGGCAGGGCATTCGATTCGGCTATAAAGGGTAAATGAATCATATGAATATGTGTTGCCTTTGTTGGTGCAAATTGAGGGATGAGACGATGCGGGTCAAGGCCATGAAAGCGTTTTCCCTGTTGTGATCCGACGTACAGCCCGATTTATCCTGGATGTTTTTGGCGCCGCCCTTGCTGGCGTGGCGATTCTGGCTGCCTTGCTGGTCTGGCGGATATCGACAGAACCAGTCTCGCTTGCCTTCCTTTCCCCCTATCTTCAGGAAACGCTCAGCGCTGAGGACGGTAGCTTTACGATTGAGATGGACGATACGATCCTTACCTGGGCCGGTTGGGAGAGGACGCTCGATATTAACCTGGTGGGTATTCGCGCCATGGGCCCGGAAGGCGCACTTCTCGCCTCTCTGCCAGAGATTTCTATTTCGTTGAGTCTCAGAGCCCTTTTGCGCGGAATGGCGGCACCCACCCATATCGAGGTTTTGCGGCCCCATATTAATGTTCTCCTTGATCAGGACGGTAGTTTTGAATTCGACCTTGGCCGTCTTGATGACGATCAGGCGGAGCTATCCGTTATCGAAGAGGAAAATAAAGTTGCCGGTTTGACTGGCGAAATTGTGAGCCGACGGGTGACGGATCTTCTCGCTCCATTAAATCCCAATCGTTCGATGGGATACCTGAAAAGGGTCAGCGTCATTGATGCCTACATTACGGTTGATGACCGCCGATTTGATACGGTCTGGCGCGCCAACGCCACGGATATTATTTTGTCACGCAACGAAAGTGGAATTCTGGGTAATGTCTCTCTGAATCTAGAAGGCGATGAAACAGCGCCGGATGAAACTTCTGATTCCCTCCGCTTTGCCGCAGCTCGCCGCGAGGCCCATTTTGATCTCGACCTTTCCTATGTCACACAGACGGGTCAGGTGGATATCGGTGCCGTCTTTTCCAAGATCAGTCCCCAGATGTTTGCATCGCGCACCTCCGCCTTGGCGCAACTGGGGAATCTTAATTTTCCGCTCAGCGGCACGTTGAGCCTGACTATGAATCTTGATGGAAAAGTCCCGCTGGTTGGGTTTGATCTTTTTGGCGACGAGGGGGTGCTTGATCTGCCCTTTTTCTATAAGGACCCCGTTAAGTTTACCCAAATTGCTTTGCGTGGCCGTGTGGAAGACGATTTCGACCGACTTTTCCTGGATGAAGCTTTTCTCGATTTTGCTGATGGGCAGATCAAGGCAAACGGGCTTGTGTCTTATAAGGGGGATGATCTTGTTATTCAGGGAGAGGGGGTTCTTACCGATCTTCCTTTCGATGATTTGGACATTTACTGGCCAGCGGATTTTTATCCTTTCGAGCGCGAATGGGTCACAACAAACCTTTCCGGGGGTGTCTTGCCGAAAGTAACCACCGACTTTGTTTATACGGCGCCGGGTGGTGAATTGGCGAAAACCGCTTTGTCATCGATTTCCGGAAATATGGTATTCGATGGCCTGGGCCTCGACTATTTGCCCTTCATGCCGAAATTGGAAAAAATAAAGGGCACTTTGAGCTATACCGACAAGAGCATGGATATTTCCGTTGAGAGCGGTGTTGTTGGAAGTCTTGAGATTAGCGAGGGTGTGGCCCGTCTTAAGTATCTTGATACTTTTGATGAAATTGCTGATATCGAGTTTGTCGTTCGCGGAACGGCGCGGGATCTTCTCGAAGTTGTTTCCACTGACCCCCTGAACGCCGATCAGTTTCTTGGTGTTGATCGCCAGGAGGTCGGTGGTGAATCGGCCTCAAGGTTGAAATTTGTTTTTCCGATGAGTGAGGGCTTAACCTTTGATCAGGTTGAAGTCTCGGCGGCCTCCCGGCTTAAGAGCGTCCACCTCCCAGGTCTTATCCTCGGTAAGGATCTAACCGAAGGAGACATGACGTTGCGGGTTGATAAAAAGGGCATGGATATTTCCGGAAAAGCGGTTTTTGAAGGTGTGCCAGCGGAAATTTCCGGGGTCGAGAATTTCCTTTCCACAGCGCCTTTTCTCAGCCGCTACAACGTTAAGGCGACGCTGGATGATGCGGCGCGACATCGGCTCGACCTGGATTTTGAGCCCTTTCTTAGCGGTCCAGTTGATGTGGATCTGATCTGGACCGATCTTGATGGCAAGAAGGGGGATATATCCATCGCTGCAAGTCTTGGGGCGGCAACGCTCGATTTTCCATTGTTAAGCTGGCAAAAGCCGGCCGATTCGCCGAGTACGGCTCAGGTCTCTCTTACCATCGTCGAAGGGGTGCTGACTGAAATGCGTGAGTTCTCGGTCAAGGGAGAAAATCTCGATATCGCTGGAACCGCCAAATTTACAGCAGCAGGAGAGCCTTTTGATGAGGTTGAGTTCACCCGTATGATTTCGCCGGGCAATGATTTTAATTCTAAAATCACCTTTAGGGCAGATGACGGCCTCGATATTGATATTCGCGGCAAGAGCCTTAACGTTGCTCATTTTTTTGAGGAAAGAGATGAAGAATTCTCGGAGTTCCCTCCTCTTAACCTTTCTCTCAACGTTGATCGTTTGCAGGTTCTTGAGGGAAGTGCATTCGAGCAGGTTTCCGGGACGTTTGAACATGGCGAAAAAATCTGGCGATCGATTTTTCTTAACGCCAGAATGGCCGACACTGGTACCCTTAATTTTCACATTCTGCCTGACGGAGATAAACGCAGGCTGACTCTTTATTCTAATAATGCCGGTGAATTTCTAAGACGGTTTAAAATCTATCCGAATATGCTTGTCGGGGATATGGACCTGTCTGGAACGCTGGGCGATGGGTTTGATCCAGATGCGTTTAAGGGGGAGTTGGAAATCAACGGCTATGAAATTGTTGATGCGCCGATTCTGGCCAAGATGTTGACTCTTACCTCGCCGACAGGAATTGTCGAAACCATGAGTGGCGAGGGAATCAATTTTGATATCTTCAGTGCGCCGTTTCATTATTCCTCCGGGGTTGCCAAGGTGGCCGAAGGTGGTGCCTTCGGTGATGCCGTCGGCCTTACTTTTGAGGGTGTACTTGATTTTAACGCGGATACGGCAGATCTCGTCGGTACGATAATTCCTGCTTATGCGATCAACAGTATCTGGGGGAAAATTCCCCTTCTCGGCTATTTATTGACCGGGGAAGAGAAGGGGGGCGGGGTTTTTGCCGCCACCTTCAAGGTTAAGGGGGGCTTTGACAATCCAGAGATTACCGTTAATCCATTAGCCGCTCTGGCACCGGGCGTGTTCCGCAAGATATTTGAGTTGTTTGGGAGCGACGGTCCTGATGTTTCCGAGGTTGAGGACGATATTTCTGAACAAGAAGAGAGAGAAAACGAGGGCGCCGAGCCGCCCCCTGCTCAGCCCGTTCCTATCGACGCTATTCCCTGATTATCCAGGCTCAATGATGGCGTGGCGTTTCTTGCCTGCCGAAAGCTTGATAAACCCTTCGTCATTCAGATCCGAAAGGGTAATCGGCTGCATTTCGTTTGAGATGATCGCATCGTTGACGCGACCGCCTCCACCCTTGATCAGACGTCGGGCCTCGCCGTTGCTGGTGGCAAGTCCGGCCCGATGAAAAATCTCAAAGGCGGGGATGCCGGCTTCCAGGTCGCTGCGAGATATTTCAATGCTCGGCAGACTATCGCCGGCTCCGCCCTGTTCAAACGTCGTCTTGGCGGTCTGTGCGGCCTCTTGGGCTGCCTTTTCACCATGGCAGAGCCGGGTCGCTTCATCGGCCAGCTTTTTCTTCGCCTCGTTGATTCCCGAATCTTTCAGTTTTTCAAGCTTCTCGATTTCAGCGATCGGAAGTTCAGTAAACAGCCGTAAGAATCGTCCGATATCGGCGTCCTCGGTGTTGCGCCAAAACTGCCAGTAATCATAAGGCGAAAGCCGCTCCGGATTGAGCCAGACGGCGCCCTGGGCGGTTTTGCCCATTTTAGCGCCCGAGGCGGTGGTGAGCAGAGGCGAGGTCAGACCGTAAAGATTGCGGCTGTCTATGCGACGTCCAAGTTCGACGCCAGCGACGATATTGCCCCACTGATCCGATCCACCGATTTGGACAACACAATCGTGACGCCGGGACAATTCCAGAAAGTCGTAAGCCTGAAGAATCATATAGTTGAATTCTAGAAAGCTCAGATTCTGTTCGCGCTCAAGTCTGAGCTTGACCGATTCAAAGCCGAGCATGCGGTTGACGGAAAAATGTCGTCCGTAATCGCGCAGGAAGGGGATATAGGAAATTTCGTCGAGCCAGTCAGCGTTATTGACCATGAGGGCGTCCGTGGGACCATCACCGAAGGTGAGAAAATTCTCGAAAGTTTTCCTGATGCCCGCCATGTTCTCAGCGATTTGTTCATCGGTTAAAAGCTGGCGCGAAGAGTCCTTGCCCGAGGGATCACCGACCTTGGTCGTGCCGCCGCCCATCAGGATAATGGGCTTGTGTCCATGTTGCTGGAAAAGGCGCATCACCATGATCGGGACCAGGCTGCCCACATGCAGGCTGTCGGCGGTGCAGTCGAAACCGCAATATGCGGCGATCGGTTTTTTCCCGGACGTCAGTTCGCCGAGCCCGGCCTCGTCGGTGCATTGATGCATTAAACCGCGTTCGCGGATTGCAGTCATGTAATCAGAGGGGAGAGCATTCATTGGGAGGTCTCTGTTCTCTTAAAATCCGGACATGATCGGCATTTAGCATAATCACGAGAGCCGCACAACGCAGGGACGATGAGTTGCCCCGCTTTTGGCAAAGGGGTGGCTTGACTTCGCGGCTCGAATATCTGTTGCTTCTGGTTATGAGTTTTCCCTGTCTCTCCCTTCCTGGCGAGGATTATCTTGCTATCGGCCTGATGAGCGGCACCTCGCTTGACGGAATCGATGCCGCTTTGTTGACCTCCGATGGCGGTGAAAATGTCCGTTCCGGAGAGTTTGTGAGCTTTCCTTACGAGGCCGGACTTCGTGCGCGTTTGCGCGACCTTCTCGGGGCGCGACCGGGGGAGCGCGAGAATGATGTGGCAATGGTAACAGCGGAAGTGACAGAGGCCCATGGGAACGCCGTCGCGGCGCTATTGCAACGGGCCGGGGTTTCTTGCCAAGAGGTTGATGTCATTGGTTTTCATGGCCAGACGATCAACCATAACCCGGCGGAGGGATGGACCTGGCAAATTGGTGACGGGGCTCTTCTCGCTGCCCTCACGGGGATCAATGTAATCGATGATTTTCGACGCCGGGATATGGCCAATGGTGGTGAGGGCGCCCCCCTCGCGCCGCTCTATCATGCGGCCTTGCTGGGGGCGAGCAAAAGGCCCTTTTCGGTCCTCAATATTGGTGGTGTGGCCAATCTGACCTGGTTGGGGGCAAAGAAAGACGAGATTATCGCCTTCGATACTGGGCCAGGCAATGCCCTGATGGATGACTGGGCCTATGCCCACACAGGGCGGCTCTTCGACCAAGACGGGGCACTTGCAGCCGCCGGCACAATCAATCCTTTAGTGCTCGCAGGCCTTTTGGCGCATCCTTTCTTTGATCGCACTCCCCCCAAATCCCTCGACCGCAATGATTTTTCCACCCAAACCCTTGCCGGGCTTTCTCCTCAGGACGGAGCGGCGACATTATGTGCCTTTACCGTTCACACAATTGTCCGTGGGCTTGCCCATCTTCCGGCTCGACCAACCGGCTGTATCGTTACCGGAGGGGGACGCCTCAATCCTGTGCTGATGGCGGCTTTGGGCGAAGAAATGGCCGAGATAGACCTTATCGGTGCCGAGGCGGCAGGGTGGAACGGCGATGCGCTCGAGGCCGAGGCTTTCGCCTATCTGGCAATTCGTTCGCTTTGTGATCTGCCGATCAGCCTGCCTTCGACGACGGGCGTCCGCCAGCCAACCTGCGGCGGCACCCTGCACAAGGCTCCGGTAAAAGGCTAGGCGGCCTCTTCGTCTTTCGCCATTGCCTCCTGGATATAGGTTTCGATCTCGCTGGTCAGTTCGTCGTGCAGGCCGGTAAAGAAGTGGTCGGCCTTCTTGATGATGCGATAATCGATGACGATGTTTTTCTGGTTTGACAGCTTTTGAACCAGTTTGGCGACTGAATCTTCGGGCACGATAGTGTCTTCTGCGCCATGAAGCATGAGTCCAGAGGACGGGCAGGGGGCGAGGAACGAAAAGTCGTAGGTATTGGCTGGCGGGGCGACGGAAACGAAACCTGAAATTTCAGGCCGCCGCATAAGAAGCTGCATGCTGATCCAGGCGCCAAAGGAAAATCCGACAACCCAGCAGCCCCTTGTATTGGGATTATATGTCTGTAGCCAGTCGAGGGCCGCAGCGGCATCGCATAGCTCGCCTTCACCACCGTCATATTCGCCCTGGGAGCGTCCCACACCCCTGAAGTTAAAGCGCATGGTCGAGAAACCGCGCTTCACGAAGCTCTGGAAGAGGGTATGGACAACCTTGTTGTTCATGCTTCCACCGTGTTGGGGGTGGGGATGCAGCAACAGGGCCATCGGTGCCGTCGGATCCTTGCCGTGGCTATACCGTGCTTCGATTCGGCCCTCAGGGCCGTTGATAATGACTTCGGGCATTGTTTCTCCTTGCTGATTTGCCGCAAAAACCGTGATTTACCGAAAAAAACCCTTGGCTAAAAGGGAGGGTCAGGCCGATTGCCAGAGGCCTGGGAAATAAACCCTTCGTATTACGCGGTTTTAAACTTGACTGTTTTGGTCGGGTATATTATATGCCCTCATAGGAGCTGTAGGCGGCGTCTGCTCGTCTATTTACCTCACCACTATATCATATTCGGATAGAAAATGTTCAAGACTCTTAGTGAAGATATTCAGGCCGTTATGGATAGGGACCCGGCTGCCCGGTCGAAGGTTGAGGTCGCCCTGCTTAATCCTGGGTTTCATGCGCTTTTTTTCTATCGTTTTTCCCATCGTCTGTGGAATCTGGGGCTGAAATTCATTGCCCGCCTGTTTTCCACCTTTGCACGCCTCCTTACTGCGGTTGAAATTCATCCTGCAGCCAGGATTGGTCATCGTTTTTTCATTGATCATGGTGCCGGCGTGGTGATCGGTGAAACCTCCGAAATTGGCGATGATGTGACGCTCTATCACGCGGTGACTCTTGGTGGAATTGCCCCATCCATTAATACCGTCGCCCAGGTCGAGCAAAAACGCCATCCAACGCTTAAGGACGGGGTTATCGTCGGTTCTGGCGCCCAGATTCTCGGCCCGATCACGGGCGGTGAGGGGGCCCGTATTGGTTCCAATGCCGTTGTTCTCGCCGATGTTGCATCGGGGGTGACCGTGGTCGGTATTCCGGCCCGCGTGGTTATGTCACGCAGCGATACCAAACCTGGGGAATTTACACCTTACGGCACGCCCTGCGGCGATATTCCCGACCCTGTTGCCCGGGCTATGGAGGGGTTGCTTGATCGTGTCTCTACTCTTTCTGCCCGCGTTGAGGAGCTTGAATCGCAACTTGAAGGAAAATCAGCACCCGTGTCGCCGGTATCACTGGATTACGACGACGACACCTCATCAATCGAAACACCGAAGGGAGAAAACCCGTGAAACTTAGTACAAAAGGCCGTTATGCGGTTATGGCGATGGTCGATCTCACCCATCGCAATGAAGGTCGGCCCGTTGCTCTGGCCGAGATTGCCGAGCGTCAGGAAATATCCCTTTCCTACCTTGAGCAACTGTTCGCGCGTCTGCGCAAGGGCGGACTGGTCAAGAGTGTGCGCGGTCCTGGGGGTGGTTATATGCTGGCCCATTCACCAGAGCAGACACGGATTTCCGACATCATTCTGGCTGTTGACGAGCCGATCCGTGCGACCCGCTGTACGCCGGGCGCACCGGCCGGTTGCCACAGCAACAAGGGGCGGTGCCTGACCCATGAGCTGTGGGAAGAGCTTGGCCATCAGATTCAGATGTATCTAAGCTCCGTCTCCCTGGCCGATGTCTGTGCAAAGCGCATTCTTACTTCTGCGACGGGGATGGCGATCCCCCAGTTCACAGAGCGTGATGCATCTGACCACATCCTCGCTTAAGCCTAAGAAAAACCCAGAGGTTTTTTAGGCTCATGGCGCAGAATGCGACATATCTCGATTATAATTCCGGCGCTCCGCCGCGCGCCCAGATGCTGTCTGTGATGGGGCAGGTTCTGGGGCGTGAAGGGAATGCCTCGTCGGTGCATGGTTCCGGTCGTCTCGCCCGCCAATCGATAGAGACGGCGCGTTGCCAGGTTGCGGCTCTTGCCGGGGCGGATCCTTCTGCGGTGGTTTTCACCAGCGGTGGAACTGAGGCGAACAATACCGCTCTTGCCAATTATGCGCCGTCCCAGGTCATTGTTTCACAGATCGAGCATGATTCGGTTTATCGCGCCGTTCCCGGCGCTCTGGAGGTAGCGGTTACCTCACAGGGGCGTGTTGACCTCGATTCT
>JABJES010000156.1 GCA_018663165.1 Rhodospirillaceae bacterium | reverse complement strand
CGGCGATCTTCGCGCAGATGGGCGGTGATCCCGTCGCCGCCCGCCGCCTCAACCAGCTTTGCGGCGCGCAGAGGATCTGGATAATCAACACCCCTGGCATTACGCAGGGTGGCGACGTGATCAATATTGACGCCGAGGCGCTGTTTACCCGTCATCGCATCAGTCTTCTTTCCGCCGCTTTAGAAGCTTGGCCTGACGGTGATGCTGATAGCCGGCAATGGCTTTCTTCAAAGGAAAATAGAAGGCGATCCAGACCAAAACCGCCGTCGGCAGACTGCCCAGAAACATCGGCAGAAAAACCTCCAGGGGATGATCAAAAATAATATTCATGGTGAGTTCATCGGGCAGACCGTCATGAGCCTCACCGCCGAGCATGAGCTGGCCGAGCTTATAGATCCACACCCAGATGAAGGGAAAGGTCCAGGGATTGCCGACCGCCGTGCCCAACGCCGAAGCAAGAATATGGGCGTTTATCACCCAGGCAAGAAGAGCAGCGATAATAAAATGAAAGCCGATAAAGGGTGTAAAAGAAATAGCCGCACCGCAGGCAAACCCGGCGGCAATACTGTACGGGCTGCCTGACAACCGCATGATCCGGTGGCCGAGATAACGGCTCGCCCGTCTCCAGCCCGAACGCGGCCAGACATATTCCCGCACCTTGTGGTGTAAATGGAGTTTACGACGTCGCAAAAACATCAGCCGCGTGCCCGCTCCACCGAATTGATCTTCGGATTAGCCCTCAGCGCGGCGATGATATCAGCCAGATGCTTGACGTCCTTGACCTCTAGATCGATCACCATCTCGAAAAAATCCGTCGACCGGTTGATGATGCTCAAATTGGTAATATTGCTGCGGTTCTTGCCGATGACAGTGGAAAGCATACCAAGGCTACCCGCCTCGTTGAGAAGCACAATATTAAGCCGACCGACATGGGTTTCCTCGCCGACAGAAACAGAATCCCAGGCCACATCGAGCCATTTCTCCGGCTCGTCAGCGAATTTTTCCAGGGACTCGCAATCGATGGTATGGATCGTCACGCCCTTGCCGGTATTCGTGATGCCGACAATCCGGTCACCGGGAATGGGATGGCAACAACCGGCAAAATGCACGGCGACACCAGGAATAAGACCCTTGATCGGTACCGCAAATTCCTTGCGCGAACGCTTGCCGCGAACCTTGGACAAGGACACCACCTTACCTTCATCGTCATCATGCCCCAGAAAGTCGGGAAAGAGCCCCCGAATGATCTCATGGCCCGACAACAGCCCGCTACCGACGGCGGCATAGATATCGTCAATGGACTGGCAGTCAAATTTATTCAAAATCTCGCCCAGCGCCTTTTCGGTAAAGGCAACGTCTTCCTTGCTGAAAGTCTTACGCAGAATATTGCGCCCGAGATCTATAAATTCCTCACGTTGACGAGTACGGATAAAGCGTCGGATGCAGGCCCGCGCCTTGCCCGTCACCACCACGTCTTCCCAGGCCGGAGAGGCGGTGTGGTGCTTTGCCCGGATGATGTCCACCTGATCGCCATTGGAAAGCCGCGCCCGCAAAGGAACCACCCGACCGTTGACCTTGGCCCCGTTACAGGTATTGCCGATCTCCGTGTGAACGGCATAGGCAAAATCGATTGGCGTCGCACCTTGGGGCAAGGCAATCAAATCGCCGTGGGGGGTAAAACAGAAAACCTGGTCACGGAACATTTCAAGCTTGGTGTGTTCAAGAAATTCCTCCGGCCCCGAAGCGTGCTCATGAATATCGAGAAGCTCACGCAGCCATCGGTACTGACGACCTTCATGGGGGTTGACGTTCTGCTTGTAACACCAGTGAGCGGCAACACCGAGTTCGGCCACTTCATCCATATCGCGGGTTCGGATCTGAAGTTCGATGCGGTGTTTTTTCGGTCCGATAACGGTGGTGTGCAGAGATGAATAGCCGTTTGGTTTGGGGGTGCTGATATAATCCTTGAAACAACCTGGAACAACGGAATTATGGCCATGGATAATTCCCAGCGCGCGATAGCAATCCTCCACCGAATCGACAACGACGCGAAAAGCCATGATATCGGAAAGCTGTTCGAATTCGACGGCCTTGGTTTGCATCTTACGCCAGATCGAATGGGGCTTTTTTTCACGGCCGGAAATTTCGACCTTAAGCTTTTCCTTTTTAAAGGTGGCTGTCAGTTCCGACGTAATATTACGCACAAGATCACCGCCTTCGCCACGCAGAAAACTCAAACGGGCGAGAATCGAATCCCGGGCGTCCGGGTTGATGACAGAAAAAGCGAGATCGTCGAGCTCGGCCCTAATTTCCTGCATTCCCATGCGCTCGGCGAGCGGCGCGTAGATGTCCATTGTTTCCCGCGCAATAGCGAGGCGTTTTTCCTCAGACTTGATAAAATGCAGAGTACGCATGTTATGGAGACGGTCGGCCAGCTTGACCAACAGGACTCGAATATCATCCGACATGGCAAGCACGAGTTTACGGAAATTCTCAGCTTGGGGACTGGCCGATTGAATCTCGATCTTCGCCAGCTTGGTAACCCCATCGACCAAACGGGCGATTTCCGGGCCAACGAGTTTTTCAATATCCTCAAGACTGCAAAGCGTATCCTCAACCACATCGTGAAGAAGAGCCGTAATAATTGAACTGGTATCGAGTCGCATGTCAGCAAGGATGCCGGCAACTTCGAGAGGGTGAGAAAAATAGGGGTCGCCCGAGGCCCGCTTTTGCGAACCATGGGCCTTCATGGAAAACACATAGGCGCGGTTCAGCGCATCCTCGTCCACATTGGGATCGTAGGCCTTTACACGCTCAACCAGTTCAAATTGACGGATCATCCCGCCTCAACCTTTATTCTCTGGTCTTCTAAAAAATTCATCCCCCGCTGCCTCTGCCCGAGGCGGAAGGCTGATGACAAACGACGGGGATCGGGACCAGAGAAACCCCCGGGGTCAGGTTTCTTTTGTCTCTTCGGCAGGCTCTTTGACTTCTTCCACTGCCTGTTCCTCATCGAGGACAGGCTCTTCGCCTTCAGCATGAATGGTAAGCAGATCTTCGGCAATTTCTTCTTCCACTGCCGGGAGTTCCTCGCCTTCACCGGCAGCAGCGGAATCTTCGCCTTCACCTGCGGCGGCATCAGGCATGACGCCAAGCTCAACAATTTCGTCTTCCGTATCGTCATAGGCGACCAGGCGCTGAAGGCCCAGAACGATATTTTCCTGCAACTCGTCGAGATCAATCGTTCCCTCAGCGATTTCACGCAGGGCAACCACGGGATTTTTATCGCGGTCGCGCTCTAATGTCAGCTCTGACCCCGAAGAAATGTCCCGTGCACGGCGCGAGGCCCGCATGACAAGATCAAAACGGTTGGGAATCTTAACAATGCAATCTTCGATGGTAACGCGGGCCATGGAGTACTCCGTAAAAACGTGCGAACAAAAAAGGCCGAATCTTTGGGTGAATATATGGGCCAGTGGGGCGCAAGGCAAGGCATATAGCCGCTTTTGATGCCGAAAACCAGTGCCTTTTTGCAGATGCGAAGATAATTAACCGCCAGCGGGTTTAAGAGGACGGATATTCTGACCTGAAGAAAGCTCCCCAACCAGGGCGGCAATCGACCGTCCAGTGGACGGATGCCGCCAATCCTGGGCGATTTCCTGCAAGGGCAAGAGCACGAAGGCGCGCTCATGAAGGCGAGGATGAGGGACTATCGGACCATTCGGAATTTCAATGATATCCGATCCAAAGGCGAGAAGATCAAGATCCAGAATCCGGGCCTCGTTACGCTGGCGGCGAATACGACCAAAAGAATCCTCAATTTCGTGCAGACAGGAAAGGAGATCGACCGCGCTCAGAGGGGTTTCCACAGACGCCACCCCGTTAATAAACCAGGGCTGTTCGGAAACCGGCACGGGCTCTGATTCGAACCATTGGGAATGCCTGAGCACGGTTATGCCTTTATCTGCCAGGGCGGACAGGGCGGCCTCACAGACATCAACGGAGGTTTTATAGCCCCCGCCAGACAGGTTCGAGCCGATACCGATTAAAATCAATTTTTTTCCTTCCCCCTTGTGATGGAGACAATAGGGGCTAAATTAAGGGATAGATAAATTTTTAGGAATAAGCCGTCTATTTCCGCCCGGATGTTTATAGGCTGTATTTTCAGTTCTTTCCGACGGGTAAAATTATACTCAAGGAGAAGACGGTGAGGTTCCGCATATTGATTAAGGAATTTTGCCATGAATTTCTACAAGAATGAGCGCATCGCGCTTTTTATCGATGGTTCCAATCTCTACGCCGCAGCTAAAGGTGTCGGTGTTGATATCGACTACAAACGGCTTTTAAGGGAATTTGGCAAGGACTGCCACTTGATCCGCGCCTTTTATTACACCGCCCTTCTCGATGATCAGGAATACTCCCCCCTGCGGCCTTTGGTCGATTGGCTCGATTACAACGGCTATACCATGGTCACCAAACCGGCCAAGGAGTTCACCGATACGGCGGGCAGGCGCAAGATCAAAGGCAATATGGATATTGAGCTGGCGATTGATATGTTGGAAATGGCCGACAAGCTTGATCATGTGGTGCTTTTTTCAGGTGACGGCGACTTTCGCCGCCTGATCGAGGCTGTCCAGATGCGCGGCTGCCGGGTCACCGTCATCAGCACGGTTCGTTCATCACCACCGATGATTGCCGATGAATTACGCCGCCAGGCCGACCATTTCATCGACCTTGCCGATATGGAAGATATTATCGGGCGTCGTCATGGCGACAACCACGACATTCCTCCTCACCCTCAAGAAGAACTGATCGCCTGATCAGGCGCCCCCACCATGAGCCCCCAGAAAACCCGCCAAGGCGACCTCCTCGCGCCTGAACCGGCTTGTGCGCTTTGTCCCCGGCTGGTCGAATTCCGCAAGGAGAACACCGCAAATCACCGCAAATGGCACAATCGGCCCGTGCCCTCTTTCGGCGCGCTTGATGCCCGGCTTCTGATCGTCGGCCTGGCGCCGGGACTAAAAGGCGCCAACCGCACCGGACGACCCTTTACCGGCGATTACGCTGGCGACCTCCTCTACCAGACCCTGCCTGATTTTGACCTGGCCAAAGGCACCTATGGAGGAAACGCGGCAGACGGCTTTTCCCTGGTCGATTGCCGGATCACCAACGCAGTGCGTTGCGTACCGCCCCAAAACAAGCCAACGGTAGATGAAGCCAAGGCATGCCGGGGGTTTCTTGAATCCGAGATCGCGGCCATGGAACGGCTAAAAGTGATCCTGGCCCTGGGCACCCTTGCCCACCGATCCCTGATCACCCTGTTTGGACTTAAACAGTCCAGCTTTCCTTTCAGTCATAGCGCAATTCACCCCCTGGATAACGGCCTCATTCTCGTCGATAGCTATCATTGCTCGCGCTACAACACCCAGACCGGACGGGTGACAGCAGAAATGTTTGCCGCCGCCTTTCACAAGATAAAGTGTATTATAAATAAATAATTAGCAAATATAGTAGTTATTCCCCTTTCACACAGCATCTGTCTAAATAGCTGAAGTTGAGTGTCTAGCTTTACTGTCCAATACTTATTGACAAGAATTTATAGCCAATTTAGGCTGTTTAATTACGAAAGCCTGAAGCGTTCTATTTAGACATTCAGGGCAGGCTACAGGGACAGGGGAAGCGTCATGAAAGAAGACATGCTCACCAGCAAGAACCTTCTGCGCAGCACCGGAATTTCCCGGGCGACCCTCAACAATTATATTTCCCTTGGCATTTTGCCTCGCCCCCAGGTGAGAAAAGCAGCCCCCGGCGACGGTGGGGCGCGTCGAATCGGCTATTTTCCCCATGGCGCGGTTGATACGGTCAACCGGGTCAACGATCTCAAACGACGCAAGGTGTCGATGGCGTTGATCCCCGATCTTATTAATACCCCGGATTCCAGCACCGCCCCCGATTCCAGCAGCCTACAGACCTCACCCTCTGCCAGCGGAATAACGCCCCCCTCACCCGATGGCGGCCAAGGCGGTAATAACCCTGGCAGTAATGGCGGCGGTCAGAGAGATGATGATAATAACGGCGGCTCAAGACCCCCCGGTGCCTCTGCTTTCGACACCGACCGGCCCCTGCGCCTGACCGTCGGCGAGCTCGACTATCCAGCCTATCTGATTAACAGCAACTTCGAAGTTGAATGGTCAAACAGTGCTGCCGATCAGTCGATCCTCGGCCATGACGGCGCCTATGGCGAAGATATCACCGCCTATAATATTCTTCACATGCTGCTCAACAGCAATACCCTAACGCAAGCGGAAGACCGTGAAGAGGTAATCCGTTTTCACCTGTCGATCGCCAAAAAACGCATGTCGCGCATGTCGCTGTCGAGAATCGGCATGCATCTCGACGGGGCCGACATGGAGGCCCTGATCCGTCTTTACGACAATGCCGAAACTGTCGAAAGCCGGGAGATGCAGCACACGGAACTTAATCTGGCACCTCCTGGTGAACCGGAAAGATGGCACAACGTCTATGCCTCCTTTTTCCGCGAAGGCGTTTTCTTCGTCTTTCTTCCCTCGACCAGTGACGGCGATTCCCTGCTTACCCTGCTCTCGCGCCGTGACGTCGTTATCCGCGATTTACTGAAAAACCGCCGCCCCTGCCTGACCCCGCTTGCCGTGTTGGTGGCCGATCTTCAAGGCTCGATGAAGATTTGCGCCGAACTGCCGCCGGAAGAATATTTCGAGCTGATTAACGATATCTGGGGAGCGATGGCACCAAAGCTGCGGAAATTCTACGCCACCCACGGCAAGCATGTGGGCGACGGCATGCTCTATTACTTCTTTCCCCAGCCAGATTGTTCCTATGTCCTCAACGCCGTCGAGTGCGCTCAGGAAATGAAGGAAACCATGCGCGATATCAGCCGCAAATGGCGCAAGCGCAAGAACTGGCTCAACGATTTGAAACTCAATATCGGTTTACAGGAAGGCGAAGAATGGTTCGGCTCATACCAGACCCCGACCCATATTGAATTCACCGTTCTCGGGGATTCAATCAATCAGGCGGCACGGTTAAGCGATTTTGCCACCGGCGGTACAGTCTGGGCGACCAAGTCGATGATCGGTAAGCTTGATGTAGAAGACCGCGAGCTTGTGACCTACGGCATTCGGCGGGTCGATACGAATGGCGGAGAAATTCTTATCCCCGAAACCTATTCGCGTATTTCCAACCTTATCGACCTCGACAACCCGCGTTTTCACAAGTTCAACGATATCGCGGTCTTGACCGTCACCGAAATTCTTGATGTGGAGAACGGCGATATGGCGGAGTCTAATTTAGACGACTAACCCTTATCACGCAGGAGCCGCGCCTTATCGCGCTTCCAGTCCTGCTCCTTCTTGGCCGCCCTTTTATCCTGCTTTTTCTTACCCGTCGCCAGGCCGAGAGTCACCTTGGCGATACCTCGATCATTAAAATGAATATCAAGCGGCACCAGGGTCGCCCCATCCCGGTTGATGGCGTTGGCGAGTTTGATGATCTCGCGCTCGTGCAAGAGCAATTTGCGTGGACGGCGCGTCTCATGATTATTGATGCTGGCGCTTTGGTATTCGGGGATATAGGCGTTGATCAGCCATATGGCACCGTGTTTTTCAGCCGCATAAGATTCGCCGATGCTGGCACGGCCCGCCCGCAGGGATTTAACCT
>JABJES010000140.1 GCA_018663165.1 Rhodospirillaceae bacterium | reverse complement strand
AGCCCTTGGCCTTGGCTTTTTCGACGATTGCGGCAAGGCTTGCCGGGTTGCTCGCCGTGTCGGCGCGCAGGGCTTCGTCGCCTTTTATGTCGGCGATGAAGCGTTCAACTTCGGCTTGGCTCATTATTGTCTCTCCTTAGAATATCATCACAGGCGACATTCAGTTTACTAAGTCTTTAGCGCCCGACGCTAATAGGTTGGTGATACTCCACCCGCCCACCACCTGATCGAGCTGTTCGTCGGAAAGTTCGGCCTTGGCCTGGGCGCTGATAAAGGCTTTGGCCTCCTCGATTGTAAAGTCATAGCCATTGGTATTGGCCTTTTTAACGGCGGTGGCGAGGCTCGCCGGGTCGCTCGCGATGTCGGCGCGCAGGGCCTCGTCGCCTTTCAGATCGTCAATAAAGCGTTCAACTTCGGCTTGGCTCATAGGTCCCCCCAATGTGTATAAATTATAGACCTCAGGTCAGAACGACGACTGAAATGGCAACGGCGGCTGTGGAAACTTCCGCCGCAGTGGAGACCTCGGTGGCGACAGAAACATCGGTGGTCGACGTTTGGTTGCTGGTGGATTTACCCCCGGCAACAGCGTCCAGTTGATCGTCGGAGAGATCCGCATTGGCCTGGCTGCTGATATAGGCTTTGGCATCGTCCAGCGAGACGTCATAGCCCTTACCCTTGGCGTAATCGACCACATGGGCGAGGCCGGTTGAGCCTTTTTGCAGTTCGCCCAGCATCTCTTCGTTCCCTTTTAAATCTCCAATGAAGCGTTCAATATCGGATTGGCTCATGATGTATTCTCCTGGAAAAAGATTGAAAAATTAGCCCCTCTTTTATTCTGGAGTTTATCAAAAGGAATTAACATGGCCTTGTCCAGTAAAAAATAACTAACACACTGAATAGACATATAAATTTCTAGAATTATGGAAAATAATTTAGATATGGATCGGGATTTTTAATCGATGGTCTCTTGCTGTCGTTGATCGAAAGAGTCGTTTTTTCTACATAAAATCAAATGGTTTAAGACTCTTGGTTCGCGCAATGTTCTTGACTTATCCGGGGGATGGACTATATGAGCCCTGTTGTTACGTTACACAGTCGTCTTGTGTGTGCCCTGATTGATCCCCGCTAAGGCGCGGTCGGCCAAGTTACTTTCCTGACATTGTGAGCGTTTAAACCGCGAGACCGGCATGGTGTCGGACCGCGAATCTTTCTATGTATAAGGAAACTACGACTATGGCTAACGGTACAGTTAAATGGTTCAACGCCACCAAGGGTTTCGGCTTCATCGAGCCCGAAGCTGGCGGCAAGGACGCATTTGTTCATATCTCCGCCCTTGAAAACGCTGGTATTGCGACCCTCAATGACGGCCAGAAGGTCTCTTATGACCTGGTCGCCGGTCGCGACGGCAAAGAAGCTGCTGAAAACATTCAGCTTCGGGACTAATCCACATTTGTGGACCGGAGGGCCTTCGGCCCTCCGGCATTTCCTCTATTCGCCGTTAAATCGGCGTGAAAAGAGACTTTAATTTATGACTGATTTTTCCGGGCTCGATTTGATCGAGCCCTTGCGGCGGGCTTTGTCCGCTGAGGGCTACTCGGCACCAACGCCGATCCAGGCCCAATCCATTCCTCATTTGTTGGGGGCCCGAGATCTTCTTGGCGTAGCGCAGACAGGCACCGGAAAAACCGCCGCTTTTGTTCTGCCCATGTTGCAGAATCTCGCCAAAACCTCCAAAGGCCGTCCCAGTTCGGGTCGTCCCCGCGCTCTTGTTCTTGCCCCGACCCGTGAGTTGGCGGTACAGATCGGTGATAGCGTACGCGCTTATGGCAAATTTTTGAGGCTCACCAGCACCACTATTTTTGGTGGCAATCCCATGGGCAAGCAGATCCGCGCCCTGAATGGTGGCATCGATATCGTCGTCGCCACACCGGGTCGCCTGATGGATCACCTCAACCAGAAAAACCTGCGTCTTGAAGACGTAGAAGTGTTCGTCCTCGACGAGGCCGATCGCATGCTCGACATGGGCTTTGTCAATGATGTCCGCAAGATTGCAAATCTGGTTGGCGGCAATCGCCAGACCGTGATGTTTTCTGCCACCATGCCGGCGTCTGTCGGCAAATTGGCCGCCGGACTCCTCACCGACCCCGTCCGGGTTGAAGTAGCACCTCAGGCGAGCACGGCGGAACGGGTTAAGCAAAAAGTCATGTTCGTCGCCAAGCCGAAGAAACGCGATCTTCTTAAATCGCTTCTTGAGGATGACGGCAGCATTTCCCGCGCCCTGGTCTTTACCCGCACCAAGCACGGTGCCGACCGGGTTGCCAAACAGCTTGAACAGATCAATGTGCGTACCGGCGTCATTCACGGTAATAAATCCCAGAATGCCCGCCAGCAGGCCTTGAACGCTTTCAAGACCGGCCGTTTGCGCATTCTGGTCGCCACCGACATCGCGGCCCGTGGCATCGATGTGGACGGCGTTACTCATGTGATCAATTTTGATCTGCCGAATGATCCGGAAACCTACGTTCACCGCATCGGCCGCACGGCCCGTGCCGGAACCGATGGTCAGGCCATTTCATTCTGTGATATGGAAGAGCGCGGTTACCTGTTCGATATTGAAAAGACCATTCGTAATGTGGTCGAGGTTCATGACGATCATCCCTTCCACTCAGCCGAGATTGCCAATGCCAACGTCAAGTCCGGCGGTAGCAAAAACAAAAATCACCGTAATGGTGGCCGCAATGGCGGTCGTAATGGTGGCGGTAATGGTGGCGGTAATGGGAGCGGTAAGCCTCATTTTGCCTCCAAGGGCGGCAAAAGCTTCAAGCCCCGCAATGGCCAAAAGGGCAGACCCCAGGGCCATACCGGCAACAGAGGTAACAATAGCTCACGGGCGGCTTAATCATTTAACGTCGGTTGAGTTTAAAATTATGTGACGAAAAGGCCCCGGAAACGGGGCCTTTTTTGTTGGGTGGTGCTCTGCTAGCCCCCGACTTCCCAGGTGCCGTCTTTTTCAACTTTGGTGATGCGCAGGCGATAGGCCCTGTACCATTTTTTTCGGCCTTTACCTTTGACGGCCATGTGATCGGCGTTGTTGCGCCAGACATTTATGGCGTCGAGGGAGGCCCAATAGGAAACCGAAATCCCCAGCCCGCCTTGCTCCTTTCCATTGCGCGCCCGCTCAATCCCGAGAAAACCGGGCTGCTGTTCGGCCAGGGCGATCATCTCGTCGATGGTTTCAACATAGCCGTCATAATCTTCTGTCAGCAGGGTGGAAAAGATCACGGCGTAATAGGGCGGCTCGGGAGTCTGGGCGAACATGCGATTAATCCTTTTTGTGTCAGCTCATCACGACAGTGAAAATCGCTTGAGTCTTTTTTGCAACAGACAAGTACAAGTTTTTGATTCTTCGCGTTTTTTTGTTGACCCGGTACAGGCCTCTGTGATTCGATTGGGGCCATGGGACTGCTTTACGAAGCCAAGCGCAATGCGGGCAATATTCTCATCCCGGTTATATTACTGGCGATGGTCGGCTATTTTACCTATCACCTGCTCAATGGTGAGCGCGGTCTCATCTCTCTGGTCCAACTCAATCAGCAAGTTGGGGCCGCTCAGATCACCGCCCAACGGTTAGGTACAGAGCGCAAGGCGTTTGAGGCTCAGGTCGCCCTGCTCAGGCCTGAGCATATCAACCCGGACATGCTCGATGAGCGCGCCCGGTTTACCCTCAATGTCGGGCGCATCGACGAAGTGGTGATCCTCGACCGGCCTTAAGGCTGCTTTCCCCAAATTTAACGAAGCCCTAACCCTTGACGGTTAGAGTTAATCCCTTGAATGCATTACGAATCCGGGATACCTCTAATCTCTAAACTCTTGTCCTGACTTTTTATTGATGACGGCATCCAGGACACAAGAAAAACAACCGCCGTCACCCTAGGGAGACTTAAAGCCCGATGGTAAAGAAGACCACAGGGAAGACGACAGGCAAGACCACAGGGTCCAAATCCGCGTCCCCCAAGGGGGGCAAGGCGGCGGCGAAGAAACGCCCCGCTTCCAAGACAAATGCCAAATCCACAGCCAAGCCAAAATTTGACCCTAAAAAGGCGCTCTATTTTTACCGTGAAATGCTGCTTATCCGGCGTTTTGAAGAAAAGGCCGGACAGCTCTATGGCATGGGGCTGATCGGCGGTTTCTGCCATCTCTATATCGGCCAGGAAGCGGTGATTACCGGTATGCGCGCCTGCACCACGGATGATGACGCCATCATCACCAGCTATCGCGATCATGGCCATATGCTCGCCTGCGGCATGGACCCCAGGGGCGTCATGGCTGAACTGACCGGGCGGGTGGGGGGCTATTCCCGTGGCAAGGGCGGCTCCATGCACATGTTTTCGAAAGAAAAGAATTTCTATGGCGGTCACGGCATTGTTGGCGCTCAGGTGCCGATCGGCACCGGCTTGGCATTTTCCTTCAAATACCGGGGTGAGCCCCATGTCTCTCTGAGCTTTCTCGGCGATGGCGCGGTTAATCAGGGCCAGGTTTACGAATCCTTCAACATGTCGGCTTTGTGGAAACTGCCCGCCATCTATGTGATCGAGAATAATCGCTATGGCATGGGCACCTCGGTGGAACGCGCCGCCGCTCACGGGTCGGAACTGTTCTTGCGCGGCGAGGCTTACGGCATTCCCGGCGAGCCGGTGGATGGCATGGATGTCTTTGCCGTCGAAGAAGCGGGCAAGCGCGCCGTTGCCCATGCGCGCGGCGGCAATGGCCCCTATATCCTTGAGATGAAAACCTATCGGTATCGCGGCCATTCGATGTCTGATCCGGCCAAATACCGCACCAAGGAAGAGGTCGATAAGGTCAAACATGATCTGGACCCCATCGCCCATGTGCGCCAGATCCTGCTCGACAGAAAAATCGCCACAGAAGAGTCCCTTAAAGACATCGACCGTGAGATCAAGGAAGTGGTTGGCGCTGCCGCTGATTTTGCTCGTGAAAGTCCTGAGCCCGATCCGGCTGAGCTCTACACCGATATTCTGGCCGAGGGGTAGGGGGGATGACCATCGAAATTCTCATGCCCGCCTTGTCGCCGACGATGACCGAGGGTGCGTTGGCCAAATGGCTGATCAAGGAAGGCGACAAGGTTTCCTCGGGCGATGTGCTGGCCGAGATTGAAACCGACAAGGCAACTATGGAGCTTGAGGCCGCAGACGAGGGGGTTTTGGGTAAAATCCTGATTGCCGGGGGAACCCAGGGTGTTGCCGTCAATACGCCGATCGCCCTGCTGCTCGAAGAAGGCGAGGATAAAAGCGCCTTGAAGAATGCTGTGATAT
The DNA here is from genome assembly GCA_018663165.1 of Rhodospirillaceae bacterium. Lineage (GTDB taxonomy): Bacteria > Pseudomonadota > Alphaproteobacteria > UBA11136 > UBA11136 > JABJES01. The sequence goes on along the minus strand of JABJES010000140.1, from coordinate 320 downwards.
CGCAACCGGCTGCTGCCCCATCTGCACCCGCACCCGCACCTACCCCACCGCAAGCGGTTTCGCCGCCACCCGCCACCCCATCCGCACCACTGCAAGCGCAAGCCCCAGCCGAGAGCGAATGGAGTGGAAAAACCATCACCCTGACCCTGCGTGAGGCCCTGCGCGATGCCATGGCCGAGGAAATGCGCCGCGATCCCCTGGTTTTTCTGATGGGGGAAGAAGTCGCCCAATATCAGGGTGCCTATAAAGTCAGCCAGGGACTGCTCGATGAGTTTGGTGACCGTCGCGTTATCGACACGCCGATTACCGAAATGGGATTT
>JABJES010000244.1 GCA_018663165.1 Rhodospirillaceae bacterium | reverse complement strand
GCGACCTTTTTCGGAGCAACTTTCTTCACGGCGACCTTCTTCACGGCGACCTTTTTCGGAGCAACTTTCTTTGGCGTCGCTTTCTTGACTGCAGACTTCTTAACAACAATCTTTGTCGCGGCAACCTTTTTGGATGCGGCCTTAATAACCGGCGCAGGCGAAGAGATTACAGATTTCTCATCCGCAGCCTTCTCATCAATGATGGTCTTGGGCAGAGTGATCTCGGAATTTTTCGTGGCCATGAAAAGGGCCTCCTCAAATGAAAGGGGCATGGGCTCGACGCGCCCTACCAAAAAACAGATATATTGCAGTGCAGCAATTGATTATTGCCTGAGAACGGGTGCTCAGTCAAATTTATTGTGCACTGCAATAAATGACGTCCGGCAATCCAGCAGCAGCAGGGCTTGGGGCCGCCTAGCTTGACGCCAAATCCTCACCGGCAAGAACCCGGCGGATCAGGGAAATCGTCTCTTCTATCCCATAAAGAGCAATGAACGACCCCATCCGCGGCCCTTGCTCCTGGCCGAGCAAGGTCTCGTACAAGGCCCGAAACCAGGCTTTCAGGTCGGCAAAATCATGGCGCTTGCCGATTTCATAAACCTGGGTCTGGATATCCTCAGGCAAGGCATCACTGGCCAGTCCCTCAAGTTCACCGATCAGATCTTCAAGCGCCGCCTGTTCATTGGCATCGGGAAGGCGATAGTGCTTATGCGGTTTGATGAAATCCTGGTAATAGGCCACCGCATACCCGGCGAGCCGGTCGAGAATAGGGTTGCTTTGTGGCGTCGCCTTGGGTGCATAGCGAGAGATAAATCCCCAAAGTGCCGATTTATCCTCGGCGTGGCACACCCCGGCGAGATTAAGAAGAATATTGAAACCCAGATGTGCATCTTCCTGCGGCGGCTTGCCGTTATGAATATGCCACACTGGGTTTTCCAGCCGTTTTACCGCTTCTTCGGTATCAAATTTGCCGAGAAAGGTCAGGTAATCATCGACGCTACGGGGAATAACATCGAAAAAGAGGCGCTTGGCCTTGCGCGGCGACTGATACATATAAAGAGACAGGCTTTCCGGCGGCGCATAGCGCAGCCACTCCTCCACTGCCAGCCCATTGCCCTTGGATTTGGAAATCTTTCCGCCGTTCTCGTCGAGAAACAGCTCATAGGTGTATGATTCCGGCGGTCGACCCCCGAGGATTTTACATATCTGACTTGAAAGCCGCACAGAATCGATCAGATCCTTGCCCGACATTTCGTAATCGACCTGAAGCGCCGTCCAGCGCATGGCCCAATCGGCCTTCCACTGCAATTTGCAACGCCCACCGGTAACCGGCACGGTAATTGTTTCTCCGCTTGCCTCATCGACATAGGACACAGTGCCAGCCGCCGCATCGGTGGCCGTAATCGGCACCTGTAAAACCTGTCCCGTTTGCTCACAAAGCGGCAGAAAAGGGCTATATGTGGCGCGGCGCTCGGGGCCAAGGGTCGGCAGAATGACGCCCCTGACCTTCTCATACTCATTCAATACCTTGAGCAGCACATCATCGAAACGACCGCTGGTGTACCATTCCGTGGCGCTCTGGAATTCATACTCAAAGCCGAAGGAATCGAGGAAATCCCGCAGCCGGGCGTTGTTGTGTTCGCCAAAGCTGTTATGGGTGCCGAAAGGGTCGGGAATGGAGGTCAGCGGCTTGCCCAGATGTTCGGTCACCATTTCCTTGTTGGGAATATTGTCAGGCACCTTGCGCAGACCGTCCAGATCATCGGAAAAGGCGAAAAGCCGGGTCGGAATATCCGACATGGCGGTAAAGGCCCGGCGCACCATGGTGGTACGCGCCACCTCGCCAAAGGTGCCGATATGGGGCAATCCCGAGGGGCCATATCCGGTTTCGAACAGAACATAGCCCTTCTCAGGCGTCTTTTCCTTTACCCTGGCAAGAATTTTCCGGGCTTCTTCAAAGGGCCAGGCCTTGGCGGTCAGGGCAAGATCGCGAATATCCGTCATAAAACTATCCTGCGGCGGGGAAACGTCGCCAGAACCTAGGCGCAAAGCCGTCCTTGCGTCAACGCCCACGAACAGGGAATATCTCTGAGCTGACTAATCCTCGACTTTAAGAACCCTCAATCTGGAGAAAATATCGCATGTCGAAATGGGACGTCCGGTTCCTCCGCCTCGCTCATGAGGTGGCTAAATGGTCAAAAGACCGATCTACCCGCGTCGGCGCTGTCATTGTTGGCGAGGACAGAACGCCGGGACCCTATGGCTATAACGGGTTCCCGCGCTATGTGAATGACGAACGGGAAGAACGCCATACACGGCCGGAAAAATATTCGTGGACCGAGCACGCCGAGCGTAACGCCATCTATAATGCCGCCCGGGTCGGCATGGCGTTAAAGGGCTGCACCATTTATGTCACCCATATTCCCTGTGTCGATTGCACCCGTGCCATCATTCAGGTCGGCATGCGGCAAATCATCGTTGATGAGAGCTGTCTTGCAGATGGCGGCTTTAAAGAGCGCTGGGGTGAACATGAAAAAACAACCAAGGAAATGCTGGCCGAGTCCGGTGTCGAATTGAGTTTTGTTACCGTGCCTGCGGGTAACGAGGACGACTAGGCATCTCCCCCCGCATGGCTCCCCTATCCAAAGGCGCACCCACCGGCGATGCCCGCCCCCTTCCCATTTTGCCGGTGCTGGTTGCCGGTTTGCGCCGGGCCTGCTGGTTTGCGCCAGGGAAAAACGGCGAGGCAGGAATCGTTGAAAGCCTCACTCTTAAAGAGGCTGCCGCTCGCGTCCGCCGGGGCCCGGCGCCTGTCGTCTGTCACATGCCCGCAACGGCAAAGCGTCTCGGGCTGGCTGGCTTTGCAAGCCTCGATGTTCTTGAGCTTTTCGCCTTCACCCGCCCGGCGAAATTCTGCCTGCCCACCCCACGCGGCCTTGCCCAGGCCCTCGGTTTGGCCTTACCCAAAACACTCGAAGATGAAGCCCGCTGTCTTTCGACGGCTGTCTCCGCCCTTTTGGATGAAATCGCCGCCCCCGATTTAATGCGCAACCGCGAGGTCACTGCACTGGCCCGGGTCATGGCTGATGCAGGCTGGCGCTGGGGCGAACAGACCCTTGCCGTCCTGCCAAAAGGAAAAGCCACCGACGAGGCGACACAAAGGCGAGCGCTGGAAGTCTGGCACGGATTAAAGGAATGGAGCGAATATGCCCCCGAGCCGCCCACCGGCCAGGCTGTCGTTGAGCCGGAAGAATCCTTAAAACGGCTCGCCGACCTACTCGGCCCAAATGCGGAATCGAGACCCCAACAAAAGGAATACACCGCTGGCGTCACCGCCGCCTTTTCGCCGCGCCAAAATGAAGATGAGCCACAATTGGTTCTCGCCGAAGCCGGCACCGGCACCGGCAAGACCTTGGGCTATCTTGCTCCGGCCAGTCTGTGGGCGCAAAAAAATAACGGCCCGGTCTGGATCAGCACCTATACCAAAAACCTTCAGCATCAGATTGATCACGAACTCGACAGCCTTTACCCCGATTCCGGTCGTAAGGCGGCCAAGGTGGTGATCCGCAAGGGCCGCGAAAATTATCTCTGCCTTCTCAATCTGGAAGAAGCCGTTGCCGCCCTCCCCACCCGCACCGATGCGTCACGCGAGCGTGACGGCGCAGCGCTGGGCCTGATCGCCAGATGGGCGATTGCATCACGGGATGGCGACATGATGGGTGGCGATTTTCCCGCATGGCTCGGCGATCTTCTGGAAAAGCCCCGCACCTATGCCCTTGCCGACCGCCGGGGGGAATGCATTTATTCCGCCTGTTCCCATTTCAAGAAATGTTTTATCGAGCGCAGCATCCGGCGGGCCTGGCGGGCAGAGATCGTCGTCGCCAATCATGCCCTGGTGATGATTCAGGCGGCATTGGGTGGCGGCACCGACGATGATGTGTTTTCCCCCGCCCGCTATGTTTTCGACGAGGGGCACCATATTTTCGATGCCGCCGACAGCGCCTTTTCGGCCCATCTCTCAGGGGTTGAGATGCTTGAATTACGGCGCTGGATTATCGGCCCCGAAAAAAGTCGGCGCGGTAGCGTTACCGGCGCAGGCGCTGGCGGTGGGCGGATGCGCGGCCTTGAGAAACGTGTCGGCGACCTTGCCGCCCGCGATGAAAAAGCATCCCTCGCCCTCAATGAGACCCAGAACGCGGCCTTGGCCCTGCCAGCACCTGGCTGGATGTCGCGGATCAATAATGGCACCCCCCAAGGCCCCGGCGAGGCCTTTCTCGCCCTTCTCCGCCAACAGGTTTATGCCCGCGCCGCCCAACCGGGCTCTCAGTACAGCCTTGAAACAGAGGCCCGGCCTGCTGCAAACAGCCCCGGCGATGGTCTGGTTGAGGGGCTGATTGAGACAGCCTTGGCCCTTGAAGCCTCCCTTGCTCTTCTCGCCACCCCGCTAACCGCGCTGGCCACTCATCTCTCGCGTTTAATCGACGAACAGGCGAGCGAGATGGACAGCCATGACCGCCAACGCATCGAAGCCATGTGTCGGGGCCTGGCCCGGCGGGCTGAAACCCAGGTTGAAGCCTGGGGCTCCATGCTCGCCTCCCTGACCGAGGAACAGCCCGCCGCTTTTGTTGACTGGTTTGCCGTTGACCGTTCAGGTGGCCGGGATGTGGATGTCGGCTTTAACCGCCACTGGATTGATCCGACACTTCCCTTCATCGACTATGTCGCCCGTCCGGCGCAAGGCCTGCTCATCACCTCGGCGACCCTTTGTGATCACGATAATAAAGCCAATGAAAGTGACGATGAACCCGCCCCCGACTGGATAGCGGCGGACCAACGCACCGGGGCTTGTCACCTTAAGGGCGAACCCGGACGCATTGCCCTTCCCTCACCTTTTGATTACCCCAACCAGACCAGGGTTCTCGTCGTCACCGATGTGACCCGCGACAACCCCGATCAGGTGGCGAGCGCTTACCGCGAACTCTTTCTGGCCGCGGGCGGCGGCGGGCTCGGTTTGTTCACCGCCATCTCGCGCCTCAGAGCCGTTCACCAACGTCTTGCCGCCCCCCTTGACGAAGCCGGCCTTCCCCTTCTCGCTCAGCATGTGGACGGGTTGGATACCGCCACCCTGATCGACATTTTCCGTGCCGAACACGATGCCTGTCTCCTCGGCACCGATGCCATACGCGACGGCGTTGACGTGCCCGGCACGGCCCTGCGGTTGATCGTCTTTGATCGAGTTCCCTGGCCGCGGCCGGACATTCTCCATAGCGCCCGGCGCAAGGCATACGGGGCGCGGGTCTATGATGACCGCCTGACCCGCTTGCGGCTGAAACAGGCCTATGGCCGATTGGTGCGCAAAGCCGATGATCACGGTGTTTTCATTCTTCTTGATAATCGCATGCCCAGCCGCCTCGGCACCGCCTTCCCGCCCGGCGTTGAAATGCAGCGCCTTGGTCTGGCCGAGGCGGTCAGCCTGACCCGCGACTTCCTGCAGCCATAGCTAAAGGCGTCGCTGATAGGTTGAGGGACTAAAATAAAACTCGACCCGGATTATTGCAAACCACTCTTGTGAGCCGCCAGAAGCCGTAGATTACGCGGCAGCTCACTCGACATTTCAATGCCCCTCATCTGGCGCATCCTCAGATTCCAGAAGTGGTACGACAGCAAAGATATTCTGGAAGAACTCACCGAGGAAGAAAAAGCGGCGCTCAACCGTAAAATGAAGATTATCGCTGGCCTGTTGCAGGATGAGCTTGGGGATAAAGTCAGCATTGAACTGGTCACATGCTGACGAGGACTTTCCGGAGACCAAAATAATTTACTAAACGATCAATATTTCCACGTAATATTCCCCCCGGGGAACCGTCCTCTGACCTAATTCCCAAATCCTAGCGCACCCATTTGAAGCCATTTTACCCATTTTCATTTTGACACTGCTTAGAAACACATTTCCCATAGTACCGGCTCTCGCCGGTATCTGGATCCGTCCACCACCTAAATTCAAACTCACTTGAATACAGAACCGGCAGTCCTTTTTCCCGTTCGTCACCCACCACCAAGTAGTAGTAGATGCCCTGGTCGTCTCTTGAGGATGATTTTAGGGAAGACCATGCCCACTCGCGCCATTCTCCATCCTTCATTTTGTATATTGTTAACGGAGAGCCTATAGAGCCATTCCAGTAGGGATGCGCCAGCATCACAAACAGTTCATCCTGTCCATCCAGGTCAAGGTCATACCGCCCTGCAAAATAGTCCGTTATCCGAATAAGACAATCATCATCCGCGACTGCAATTTCTCCGCGATCGGATGGACAATTCCCATCACTGTAGGGCCACTTGTCATGAATAAAGCTGATATCTGGAATGGCGCTGTCCCGGTACATCCGAACCCTTTCCTCGGCCTGGGCCGGGAACGCTGAGAGAAAAACAATTACTGCAAGGTTCAATCCGAGGCCCAAAGCAAAGCGCAATCTTTCCTCCTTCAATTAATTAACCGAGGGAACATAAGTATCTCCCTGTTAATCGAACAAACAATCCGGGCAACATTGTGGCACGCTACGGTTTTTTGTGCGTGATATTCTGGAACTCCCGCAGCCGGGTTTCAATGGACAGAAACTGATCCTTCTTCTTTGGGGGGAAGCCTTCGGGATCACTGACCCAGTTATTTCTTTTCTGATGATTGAGATAATTCCTTACCGCTGGAGCCCCTTGGCGGTGTGCAGCAGCCAACAGCCCTGATTCAGTTACGATAATCTCAGCCTTTACTCCATTAAATTTCTGCCCCTCAAATTGCAGTGCGCCGTTTTTTTCAAGAATTTCTCGGTTACGCTTCATATAGTCGGCCATAACTTTTTCCTGAGCTTTCTGGTTTCCCAGAAAGTCATCCTTGTTATAGACACCGTATTTCCCCGTCCATTTCTCGTTGGTATCCATCATCCCCACGTCTTGTAATGCGATGGGCGTCATCTGATAGCGGCCCCAGGCTCTATCGTTGGGGTGTTTGGCATCGTAGTTTTCATCTCGTGATTCTTTCTTATGAATTTGATGACGAAATTCCGCCGCCACGGGGGTTTCAGGCCAGGGGTTCTCTGTTTTCTTAGTCCCCGAGGGGATTTCAGATTTTTTATCTGTCTTTTGCCCCGCCGGCTTTTCAACCGGTTTGGGTGGAACCTTGAGGGGCGGCTTCTGATCGGGCGCAGGGCGATCGTCGTGCCGATTTTTCTGTCCCGCCATTTGGAGCAGATCAGGAGCTCTTTCCGGGGCGCCACGGCCTTCATTCACCGGCGCGAAAATCATCGGCCGCCACTCACTCGCTTCCTTTGCAATAATCCCCTGCCCGCGCCTGGGCACACGGCCCAGCAGCCGGTTTAACTTACGTTCGGTCGGCCCACCCGGCTTCATGAACTCGTCAACACTCAACCCATTGGCTTTCTGGAAGTTTTTCAGGCCTTCAAACATTCCCTCGTCTGTCCAGGGCGTCATGCCGTATTTAGGCGTTGGGTAAAAGCCCTGTGTATTGAGGCGTTTCTTGACCCCCAATACATCCTGGGGATCGGCGCTCGAATCCCGGCCTAAGCGGTCGTTCAGGGCGAATGAAAAGATAGACATGGCAAAGCTCCTCGCCCCGGACAGGCGGGGCCGTTGTTCCCCACCGCATACAAACGTCTGTAATGATGAGGAAGGTTGATCGGTCAACAGATGAGAACCGGCGTTATCCGGATCAAGGTTATCGCAGGGGCATGAATTCCACCCCACACGGCCTATCGGGCATCAATACGCCCACTATATGTATATATTCCTATTAGTCAAGGAATTTTATCATATAACTGGACAGTGTCAGGGCATCCGCCCAACATAGCCCTGACCCGCGACTTCCTTCAGCCTTAAGGTCCGGCCCGCTCAAGCCGCCCTTTTCCCCATAAGAAAAGGGGCCGCATAAATGCGACCCCTCTCCGTATATTGGACTGGTTGGAAGAGGCTTTAGAAGCCCATGCCACCCATACCGCCCATGCCACCCATATCGGGCATGCCGCCGCCGCCACCACCGTGGGCGTGGCCCCCGGCGTCTTTGGGCTCGGGCTTTTCAGCAACCATCGCTTCGGTGGTGATCAGCAGACCGGCGACCGAGGCCGCGTCCTGCAGAGCAGTTCTTACCACCTTGACCGGATCGATAATGCCGGCCTTAACGAGGTTGGTGTATTCCTCTTTCTGAGCATCAAAGCCATAGTTCTCGTCTTTGCTTTCGAGAAGTTTGCCAACGATGATCGAACCTTCATGACCGGCATTCTCGGCGATCTGACGGGCCGGTGCCTGAAGAGCACGGGTCACGATATCGATGCCGACCTGCTGGTCGTGGTTCTCGGTCTTGACCTTTTCCAGGCTACGGGTGGCGTATAAAAGCGCCGTGCCGCCACCGGGAACGATCCCTTCCTCAACCGCGGCGCGGGTGGCGTGAAGCGCGTCATCGACGCGATCCTTACGCTCCTTAACCTCGATTTCGGTAACACCACCAACCTTGATCACGGCAACGCCGCCGGACAGCTTGGCCAAACGTTCCTGCAGCTTTTCCTTGTCGTAATCGGACGAGGTGTCCTCGACCTGCTGACGGATCTGTTTGCAACGCGAAGCAATGTCGTTTTTCTTGCCAGCGCCGTCGATAACGATGGTGTCTTCCTTGTTGATCACAACGCGCTTGGCAGTGCCGAGCATATCGAGAGACAAATTATCAAGCTTGATGCCGAGATCTTCGCTGACCAGCTGTCCGCCGGTCAGGATGGCGATGTCTTCGAGCATGGCCTTGCGGCGATCCCCAAAACCCGGTGCCTTGACGGCGGCGACTTTCAGGCCACCGCGCAGCTTGTTAACAACCAGCGTGGCCAGGGCCTCGCCTTCCACGTCCTCGGCGATGATGAGGAGCGGACGGCTCGACTGAACCACAGCTTCCAGAATCGGCAGCATGGGCTGAAGGCTGGAGAGCTTTGACTCATGGATCAGGATGAAGGGGTTTTCCATCTCGCAGACCATCTTTTCTGCGTTGGTGATGAAATAGGGCGAGAGATACCCACGGTCGAACTGCATGCCTTCAACCACATCAAGCTCGGTGTCGCGGCCCTTGGATTCTTCAACCGTGATGACGCCTTCCTTGCCGACCTTTTCCATGGCCTCGGCGATTTTGTCGCCGATTTCACGTTCGCCGTTGGCGGAAATGGTGCCGATCTGGGCAACTTCGGCCGTCGTCTTAACAGCCTTGCCGCGCTTCTTGATGGACTCGATGACCAAACCAACAGCGGTGTCGATACCGCGCTTGAGGTCCATCGGGTTCATACCAGCAGCCACAGACTTTGACCCTTCGCGCAGGATCGCCTGGGCGAGAACGGTTGCCGTGGTGGTGCCGTCACCAGCGAGATCGCTGGTTTTGCTGGCAACTTCGCGCAGCATCTGGGCGCCCATGTTCTCGAACTTGTCCT
>JABJES010000243.1 GCA_018663165.1 Rhodospirillaceae bacterium | reverse complement strand
TAGACGTTGTTTTCCGGTTGCTGTTCGGTGAGGCCTAAGGAATTGACCTGCATGCCATAGCGGAAACGGCGGTATTTTTCTTCCGTGATGGCATATTTCTCGCGGCAGATTTCGTCCCACAGCTCGGCAAAGGCCATCATCTTGCACATCTCGGTGACGAACCGCATGCCGGCATTGACGAAAAAGCTGATCCGCCCGGCGACATGGGGAAACTCCTTGTCGCTGATCTGGCCACCTTCTTTGACCCGATCGAGAACGGCGCAGGCGTTGGCGAGGGCAAAGGCGAGCTCTTGCACCGGGGTCGCTCCGGCTTCCTGAAGGTGATAGGAGCAGACATTCATCGGGTTCCATTGGGGAATTTCCTTTGATGTAAAGGCGATGATGTCGGTGGTCATCTTGAGGCTTGGTGCGGGTGGGAAAATATAGGTGCCCCGGGACAGGTATTCCTTGATGATGTCGTTCTGGGTGGTCCCGGCGAGCTGATCGCGGGACGCGCCCTGGTCTTCGGCGACGGCAATGTAAAGCGCCAGCAGCCAGGGTGCGGGGGCGTTGATGGTCATTGACGTGTTCATTTTATCGAGCGGAATACCCTCAAACAGGGTCTTCATGTCGCCGACATGGCAGATCGGCACACCGACCTTGCCAACCTCGCCCTTGGCCAGAAGCTGGTCGGAATCATAGCCGGTCTGGGTCGGCAAATCGAAGGCCACCGACAGGCCGGTCTGACCTTTGGCCAGATTTGTCCGGTAGAGCGCATTCGAGGCGGCAGCCGAAGAATGGCCGGAATAGGTCCGGATCATCCATGAACGATCACGTTCAGGTGCCGTTTTTGAGGCCGGGGCGGTTTTTTTGTCAGTCATAATCTCAATTCTCCTGCGGCTTTCTGCGGTTTTCTGCGGTTTTCCGCAGCTTACAGGCCTATTCGATGCTCTTTCGCTGGTGTTTTATCATATTGTGCGTTGCAGAAAAACTGTCCGGAGGGTAAATATCTTGACCATTCGCGGTGGCAGATGGCTTTTTCCCTTATTTTAGGGGTTGGCCGGGTCTGTTTTCCGTATCGGGGAATATAGCTTTTGTTTGCGAGAGGGAAGTAGTTTGTCCAAAACCAATGCCGCTGAGGCCATTACAATGAACCAAAACCAGGTTGAAAAAGATCTTTACGAGATCGGCGAAATTCCGCCGCTCGGCTATGTGCCCAAGCAGATGTACGCCTGGGCTATTCGCCGCGAGCGCCATGGCGAGCCGGAAAAAGCGATGCAGGTCGAAGTGCTCGACACGCCAGTGCTCGATTCCCATGAGGTGCTGGTTCTGGTTATGGCCGCCGGTGTCAATTATAACGGCATCTGGGCGGGCTTGGGCACGCCGGTTTCCCCGTTCGACATCCACAAGGCTGAATACCATATCGCCGGATCGGATGCCTCGGGCATCGTCTGGGCCGTCGGTTCAAAGGTCACGCGCTGGAAGGTCGGCGACGAGGTTGTGGTTCATTGTAACCAGGATGACGGCGACGACGAGGAATGTAACGGCGGTGATCCGATGAATTCACCGACCCAGCGTATTTGGGGCTATGAGACCCCGGACGGCTCGTTCGCCCAGTTCACAAACGTTCAGGCCCAGCAGCTTATGCCGCGCCCCCAGCATCTGACCTGGGAAGAAAGCGCCTGTTATACCCTCACACTCGCCACTGCCTATCGCATGCTGTTTGGCCATCGCCCGCATATCCTGCGGCCCGGCCACAATGTGCTGGTCTGGGGCGCGTCCGGCGGGCTCGGTTCCATGGCGGTGCAGCTCATCGCCACTGCCGGGGCCAACGCCATCGGCGTGATCTCGGATGAGAGCAAGCGCGAATTCGTCATGTCGCTTGGCGCCAAGGGCGTTATCAACCGCAACGATTTCAATTGTTGGGGGCAGCTCCCCGACGTTGACGATGCCGAAGGTTATGGCGTCTACATGAAGAAATGCCGCGAGTTCGGCAAGGCCATCTGGGGCGTTACCGGTAAGGGCGTCGATGTGGATTTCGTCTTTGAACATCCCGGCGAGGCCACTTTCCCGGTGAGCTGTTTTGTCGTTAAGCGCGGCGGCATGGTTGTCTTCTGCGCTGGCACCACCGGCTATAATCTGACCATGGATGCGCGTTTTGTCTGGATGCGCCAGAAACGTATTCAGGGCAGCCATTTTGCCCATCTCAAACAGGCGTCTCAGGCCAACCAGTTGGTTATTGAACGCCGCATCGACGCCTGTATGTCGGAAGTGTTTGCCTGGGATGACATTCCCAAGGCCCACACCAAGATGTGGAATAACGAGCACAAGCCGGGCAACATGGCGGTGCTGGTTCAGGCCAAGCGGCCGGGCATGCGGACTCTCGATGAGGCGATTGAGGACTAGGCGAGGGTCAGGCCTGTGGCCGATTCTGATCGCCGCTGCAAACCTTTTCCAGCAAGCCGGACAGGGAGAAAATCATGAGTGACAGCCAGTCTGAGGGTGGGTCTTTGGTCCTGCCCGATCTTCTTGAGGTCTGCGGGTCGGCGCTTAAAGCCGCCCAGGATCTGGGCGAGGCCGCCCACGGCGCGGTTAAAGCGTTGGTCGTCAAGGATGATGGAAAGATTGATGCGAGCGCCCTTGAGGCGGACCAGTTTGCGGTCCATGGGCTGGCCTGGTTTGAGACCTATGTCGCGGCGCTGCGTGAAATGCTGGCCTGGGCCGAACGGTTGGAAGCCGATGGTGCTTTGGGTGATCTGGAATCCCTGATCCTTCAGGCGGCTTACGGGGAATATCTCTCCCAGATGCTCGGCGGTTTGCCGATGAGCCAGGTCGAGATTTTGCGCCCCATTGATCTCGGCATCCCGGTTCAGGCTCTGATCGGTTTTGCCGGCACGTCGGCGGTGATGACTCTTTCCGGCAAGGGAAATACCGCCTCTGTCCGAGAGGCCATCGCCGAACACATCACCCATGGCAATTATGGCCAGACCGCTCTGGGCGACGAGATGCTCGACATGGTGCGCGACCAGTTCCATCGTTTCACCGAAGAACAAATTCTGCCCAACGCCCATGAGTGGCACTTAAAAGACGAATTCATTCCCATGTCGATCATCGAGCAGATGGCCGAGCTCGGCGTCTTCGGTCTCGCCATTCCTGAAGAGAACGGTGGGCTCGGTATGGGCAAGGTTGCCATGTGCGTGGTCACTGAAGAGCTCTCGCGGGGCTATCTGTCGGTTGGGTCCCTGGGCACAAGGGCGGAAATCGCCGCCGAGCTGATCCGCCTTGGTGGCACTGAGGAACAAAAGGCCGAATGGCTGCCGAAGATCGCTTCGGGCGAAATTCTGACCACCGCCGTCTTCACCGAGCCCAATACCGGCTCGGACCTCGCCAGCCTGTCGACGCGGGCGGTGAAAGACGGCGAGAGTTATAAGCTTACCGGTGCCAAGACCTGGATTACCCACGGTGCGCGCAGCGATTTGATGACCGTGCTGGCGCGCACCAATCCGGAAGAGAAGGGCTATAAGGGTCTGTCCATGTTCCTGGCTGAAAAGCCCCGTGGCGATGATGCCAACCCCTTTCCGGCGCAAGGCATGTCGGGCGGCGAGATCGAAGTTCTCGGTTATCGCGGCATGAAGGAATACGAAATCGCATTTGACGGTTTTGAGGTGCCGGTGGACAATCTTCTTGGTGGCAAAGAGGGCCAGGGTTTCAAACAGTTGATGGCAACTTTCGAGTCGGCGCGTATCCAGACTGCGGCCCGTGCCGTTGGTGTCGCCCAGAGCGCCATGGAAATCGGCATGAAATACGCCCATGAGCGGGTCCAGTTCGGCAAGCCGCTTTACGCCTTTCCACGGATTTCCGGCAAGCTCGCCTGGATGGCGGTAGAGACCATGATCGTCCGCCAGCTCACTTACTTCTCGGCCCGGGAAAAAGATTCCGAACGTCGTTGTGATATTGAGGCCGGAATGGCCAAGCTGCTCGCCGCACGGGTTGCCTGGTCGAATGCCGACAACGCCTTGCAGATCCACGGCGGCAACGGCTATGCCCTGGAATATCCGGTGAGCCGGGTTCTCTGCGACGCCCGCATCTTGAATATCTTTGAGGGCGCGGCAGAGATTCAGGCTCAGGTCATCGCCCGCGGCCTGCTTTCCCGCCGGGATTGAGGTCCTTCTCTCCTGTCTTCCCACGGATGCCTTGAGCGCCGCTACCTCGACGGAGTAAGGTGACGCCTATGGAATTTTTATCCGCTCTTTTGCCCTATCTCGTCGTCGCCGCCATGCTGGCGGTGGTTGGCGTGTTGTTCGTCGGTCTTTTCTCAATGGCCAAGGGCGGTGAATTCAACAAAAAACACGGTAACAAGCTGATGCGGTGGCGGGTGATCTGCCAGGCCGTGGCAGTGGGCCTGTTCCTGATCGCGGCGTTGATCGCCGGGACGAGGTAAGAGGGGGCGCCGATGGTCAAGCTCGATAAAATCTATACACGGGGCGGCGACAAGGGGGCGACATCGCTGGGCGACGGGACGCGGGTTGCCAAACACGATTTGAGGGTTGAGGCTTACGGCGCCGTTGATGAGGCCAATGCAGTTCTCGGTCTGGCGCGGCTTCACACTCAAGGGCTGGTCGACGAGATGCTGTCTCGCATCCAGAATGATTTATTTGATCTTGGGGCGGACCTTTGCCGACCGGAAAAGCCGGATGGTGAGGGCGCGGACGCTGAGAAAGCAGGCGGGCCGCTCAGGGTTCTGCCCGCCCAAGGCAAACGGCTGGAAAGCGAGATTGATCTCATGAACGCTGATCTGGCGGCGCTGACCTCCTTTATTCTGCCCGGTGGATCTGCGGCCTCGGCCCATCTTCACCATGGCCGCACTGTGGTGCGCCGGGCCGAACGTCTGGTCGCCGCCCTCGTTGAGCGCGAGGCGGTTAATCCAGAGACCCTGGCCTATCTCAACCGGCTTTCGGACCATCTGTTCGTCGCCGCCCGTTTTCTCAACGATAAGGGTGGCGCCGACGTGCTCTGGGTGCCCGGCGCCAACCGCTGATTTTTCGGGCCTTTGGCGCGGCGCGGCAATTTCCTTCTTTTCATTCTCGAGCGATTGACAGGCCCCCGGCAAAGATGGTCTATATTGCAACTGCGAAATGAACAGGGCCGCCCCGGAAAGTGGGCTAAGCCTAAGCAGGAAAACAGTTTCCGGGGTTTTGAGATGAAGATTCTTGTCGCCGTAAAGCGGGTTATCGATTTTAACGTCAAGGTTCGGGTCAAGGCCGATCAGAGCGGAATTGAGACGGCTAACGTTAAAATGTCGATGAATCCTTTTGATGAAATTGCCGTCGAAGAGGCCTTGCGCCTGAAAGAGGCGGGCAAGGCGGCAGAAGTGGTGGCTGTCACCATCGGGCCGGCGGCTTCTGTTGAAACCCTGCGCACGGCAATGGCCATGGGCGCCGACCGGGGTATCCATGTTTTGGCTGAGGGCGACGTTGAGCCCCTTGCCGTGGCCAAGCTCTTAAAGGGTGTCGTTGACAAGGAAAGCCCCGACATCGTGTTTCTGGGCAAACAGGCCATCGACAATGATTGCAATCAGACCGGCCAGATGCTGGCCGCACTCGCCGACTGGCCTCAGGCGACCTTTGCCTCGAAGGTGGAACTCATGGCTGGTGAAAACGGGGGCGCTGTCGCGGTTACCCGCGAGATCGATGGCGGCCTCGATACGGTGAAGATCACTCTGCCGGCGATTATCACCACTGATTTGCGTCTCAACGAGCCGCGCTATGCCTCCTTGCCCAATATTATGAAGGCGAAGAAAAAGCCCGTCGACCAGATGTCGCCCGAAGATCTCGCCGTTGATGTGACGCCGCGGCTGACGACATTGAAGGTAGAAGAGCCGCCGACACGGGCAGCGGGGATCAAGGTCGCCGATGTGGGCGAACTTTTGGATAAACTGCGTAACGAAGCCAAGGTGATCTGATGAGCGTTCTCGTTCTTGTTGAACACGACAATACTGAAATCAAGGCGGCAACCCTGCACACGCTGGACGCTGCCGCCAAGCTCGGCGGCGATGTGGTTTTGCTGGTTGCCGGTGAGAATTGCGGCGATGTGGCCGATGCAGCGGCGAAGATCAATGGCGTCGCCAAGGTGCTCCACGCCGACGATGCGGCTTATGCCCATCATCTGGCGGAAAATATGTCCTGGCTGATGAAGGGGATGGCCGACGGCTATACCCATATCCTCGCCCCGGCGACGACCTTTGGTAAAAACATTCTGCCCCGGCTTGCAGCCCTCCTCGATGTGGCGCAAATCTCCGACATTATTGCGGTTGAGTCGCCGGATACCTTCAAGCGGCCGATCTATGCCGGTAATGCTATTGCCACTGTTCAGAGCAAGGATGGGGTGAAGGTCATTACCGTGCGCGGCACTGCCTTTCCCGCTGTTGCGGCGCAAGGCGGCAGCGCAAGTGTGGAGAAGATTGAGAGTGCCGGTAATTACGATAAGTCGAGCTTTGTCGGCCAGGAGTTGAGCAAATCCGATCGTCCCGAGCTGACCTCAGCCAAAATTGTTATTTCCGGCGGCCGGGGTATGCAGAGCGGCGAGAACTTTCATCTTCTTGAGACCGTTGCCGATAAACTCAATGCCGCCGTCGGTGCCAGCCGCGCGGCGGTCGATGCGGGGTTCGTCCCCAATGATTTCCAGGTCGGCCAGACCGGCAAGATCGTCGCGCCGGACCTCTATATTGCCGTCGGCATATCGGGTGCCATTCAGCATCTGGCCGGGATCAAGGACAGCAAGGTTATCGTCGCCATCAACAAGGATGAAGAGGCACCGATCTTTCAGGTTGCCGATTACGGCCTGGTTGCCGATCTTTTTGATGTTTTGCCGGAGATGGCCGAAAAGCTTTAAGGTGCTCGGCGCACCACAGGGTGCTTAAGAGACAGGAAAGGGAACAACATGATCAAGACGGTTGGGATTATCGGAGCAGGGCAGATGGGGCGGGGCATTGCCCATGTCTTTGCTCTCTCGGGATTTGACGTGTTGTTGTGCGATGTCGGCAAGAAGGAACTCGACGCTGCGGTGAAGGCAATTGGTCAGAATCTCGATCGTCAGATCAAGAAAAAGCGCATCAAGCCAGCCGACAAGACCAAGGCGCTGAAAAATATCAAGACGGTCAAGGACCTCAAGGGTCTGGCCAAATGCGATCTTGTTATCGAATCGATCGTCGAGGACGAGGCGCTGAAAGGCGAGCTGTTTAAAAAGCTCGACAAGATTTTGAAGAAAGACGCCATTCTGGCGTCGAACACCTCGTCGATCTCAATCACCCGGCTGGCGGCGATCAGCGGTCGTTCGGGACGTTTCCTCGGCATACATTTTATGAACCCGGTGCCGTTGATGGAGCTCGTCGAGCTGATTCGCGGTATCGCCACCGAGGATGCGGTGTTCCAGGAGATTCGCGATCTGGTTGGCAAGCTCGGCAAAACCGCTGTGATGACCGAGGATTTCCCGGCTTTTGTCGTCAACCGTATTTTGCTGCCGATGATCAACGAGGCGATCTATACCCTTTATGAGGGCGTGGGCTCGGTCGACGCCATCGACACCGCCATGCGGCTCGGTGCCAATCATCCCATGGGACCCCTGGAGCTTGCCGATTTTATCGGGCTGGACATCTGTCTGTCGATTATTACGGTGCTCTATGAGGGGCTGGCCGATAATAAATACCGCCCCTGCCCCCTGTTGGTGAAATACGTTGAGGCGGGTTGGCTTGGCCGCAAAACCAACCGTGGTTTCTATGACTATCAGGGCAAAACGCCGGTTCCCACCCGTTAGGGGTTTTGCGCCGTTTCCGCTTTGGTCCCTGCGTCGCCCGGACCCATCAGGCCTTCGATCAGTGCTCGCGCCGTTTCCCCGTCCCATTCATAGGTGCCTTCATAGCGCGCCGCCTCACGGCCTTGGGCGTCGATTAAAAGGGTCGTCGGCATGCGCCTGACCGTCAGCGCTCTTGAGGCGGCAAGGTTGGGGTCGTAATAGACCGGCAGGCTTTCCATTCCTTCTGCCTCAAGAAAGGGAAGGACGGTTTCGGCCCCCTTGAGATCTTCGGAAAGGGCGATGAAGGCAAAATTTTTACCGGAAAGCTCTTTATTAAGCTGGATCAGGGCGGGCAGCTCAATGAGGCAGGGCTGGCACCATGTCGCCCAGAAATTGAGCAATACGGCTTTGCCGGCAAACGCCTCAAGAGAAACGGCATTTCCCGCCCCATCAGTGAAGGTCAGCGGGGGAAGGGGACGCGGCTCAGGGTGGAGGGTAAGCGGCCCACCGGGTGCAGGCAGGGCTTCATAGGTAGCGCGGCCGCTTGTATGATCGCGGTTGATCAGTAAAATCGTCAAGGTGAGGGCGACACAAATCCCCAAAACGGTTAAAACTGCTGTTATTCTGCGTATTCCCATTTGGTCCTGCGTATGATCCTGCATATGATCCTGTGTAAAAAGAGAACGAATTTCATGAGTGCAAAGAAAACATCCCACAGCAAGCCCAAAAGCAAGGCCAAATCCTTCCGTCCCAATACGATGTGGGGCGGGCGCTTTAAGGCGGGTCCGGCAATGATCATGGAAGAGATCAACGCCTCGATTGATTTCGACCGGCGGCTGGCGCAAGAGGATATCACAGGGTCCAGGGCCCATTGCAACATGCTGGTGGCAAAAAAGATTATTTCGAAAAAAGATGGCGCGGCCATTCTTTCGGGACTGAAAAAAATCGAACGTGAAATCGCCGAAGGTAAATTCAAATTTCGCCGCGAATTCGAAGATATTCATATGAATATCGAGGCGCGGCTCGCCAAGCTGATCGGTGAGGCCGCAGGCCGCCTACACACGGCGCGTTCGCGTAATGACCAGGTGGCGACCGATTTCCGTCTCTGGGTGCGCGGTGCGATTGACGACATCGAGGATGGTCTTTACGCCCTGCAGGCGGCGTTGATCGATCAGGCAGAGCGCCACACTCAAACCGTCATGCCCGGCCTTACGCATCTGCAGTCAGCCCAGCCGGTGACCTTCGGCCATCATCTTCTCGCCTATGTCGAGATGTTCGGCCGCGATCGGGGACGGTTTGCCGATGGCCGTGCGCGCCTCAACGAATGTCCGCTGGGTGCGGCCGCTCTGGCTGGCACGTCGTTTCCCATAGACCGGAAAAAAACGGCCCGTGAGCTGGGATTCGATCAGCCCATGACAAATTCACTCGATGCTGTGTCGGACCGGGATTTTGCCCTGGAATTTCTCTCCAGCGCGGCGCTGGCCGGGGTTCATCTCTCAAGGCTCGCCGACGAGATTGTTCTCTGGTGCAGCCCGCAATTTGCCTTCATCACCCTGTCGGATGGTTTTTCCACTGGTAGTTCGATCATGCCTCAGAAGCGTAATCCCGATGCGGCTGAATTAATCCGCGCCAAAAGCGGGCGCATCTTCGGTGATCTGAGCGGCCTGCTTGCCACCCTAAAAGGCCTGCCTTTGGCCTATGCCAAGGATATGCAGGAAGACAAGGAGCCGGTTTTCGACGGGTTTGACTCGCTTAACCTCTCACTCGCCGCCATGACCGGCATGATCGCCACCCTCACCGTTAATGCTGCGGCGATGAAGGCGGCAGCCGGAGCCGGTCACGCCACCGCGACCGATCTCGCCGATTGGCTGGTACGTCATCTTGATATGCCGTTCCGTCAGGCCCATCACGTCACCGGCGCATTGGTCGCTCTCGCCGATAAAAAGGGCGGTGCCCTTTCCGAGCTAAGCCTGGCCGAGATGCGCTCAGTTGAGCCGCGCATTACCAACGTCGTGCGCCGGGTGTTGAGCGTCGAAAAATCGGTGGCCAGCCGCAAGAGTTTTGGTGGCACAGCCCCGGCCAATGTCGAGCGCGCCTGTCTTGAGGCGCGGCGGCGTTTTCTTTAGAGGGGAGGAGACGGAGATGAAAAGGTTGTCGCGTATTTTCACTGCCTTGTTACTGGTCGCTGCATTTTCCCTGCCGTTGCTTTCATGCGGCAAAAAAGTCTCGCTCGATCCGCCTCCGGGCAATGAATACCCGCGGAAATATCCCAGTGAGTGATGCTCCCCACGTTACCGGTGCCGCCTTTGTTTATGATGACGGTGTACTGAAAGCCGAAGACGTGGCGCTGACGACTCTGGCCGAAGACGTTGGCACGCCGTTCTACTGTTATTCCAGCATTGCGATGAACCGCCAGTTTCAAACCTTTAGCGCCGCCGTCAACAGCGCTTTGAGCCCTGCGCCGCTGGTTTGTTTTGCCGTCAAGTCCAATTCAAACCAGGCAGTTCTGGAGACGCTGGCGGCTCAGGGTGCCGGAGCCGATGTGGTTTCGGGTGGTGAACTTGTGCGGGCGCTGGCGGCAGGAATCAGGCCTGAAAAAATCGTTTTTTCCGGAGTCGGCAAGACGGAAGCCGAAATGGAAGCCGCTCTGGAATCCGGGATCAACCAGATCAATGTTGAGTCGGTGGAAGAGCTGGTAATGCTGGACGGTGTCGCAACGCGCTTGAACCATCGCGCCCCGGTGGGGCTCAGGGTCAATCCGGATGTCGATGCCGGCACCCACGAGAAGATTTCCACCGGTAAGGCTGAAAACAAATTCGGTATCGATTTGCCCCATGCGGCGGATGTTTATGCCCGGGCCGCCGAGATGGATGGTATCGAG
>JABJES010000205.1 GCA_018663165.1 Rhodospirillaceae bacterium | reverse complement strand
CATCCAGTCGAGGATGACGAGATCTGGCTTTTCCTCGGCGATCAGGGTTTTGGCCTCTTCGCCGTCGGCAGCCTCGGTAACGTCGAACCCTTCTTCCTCGAAGTTGTAGCGCAGCATCGGGCGCAGCGCTTCTTCATCTTCGACGATCAGAATACGTGGTTTCATTTATGTTCCCTGAAGGCCTTATTTTTTCTTTTTGCCCTTGGGCGGAGGCCCACCGATGTCGGCATTTTCTTCGGCCTGTTTCATCACATCGTAATAGTTGGTGCTCGCCTTGGGGCGGGCCTTGTGGATGGAATCGCCATGGGTGAGAAAATAGACGCCCTCGGCGATATTGGTTGCATGGTCGCCAATGCGCTCAAGGTTCTTGGCCATGAACAGAAGATGGGTGCACACCGTGATAGAGCGGGGATCTTCCATCATGTAGGTGAGAAGTTCGCGAAAGATACTGGTATACATCTCATCGGTTTTTTCGTCCGATTCCCAGACCTGCATGGCTTTTTCGTTGTCGCGGGCAGCATAGGCATCGAGAACGTCCTTGAACATTTTCTGCACCTGGCGACCGATCCGGGGGACGATATTAACGGCGGTAATTTCGGGCACCTGGGCCAGGGCAACCGACCGCTTGGCGACGTTGCTGGCGTAATCGCCGATGCGCTCGATGTCGCTGGAAACTTTCAGGGCAGAGACGATGTTGCGCAGATCAACCGCCATCGGCTGGCGAAGCGCGAGCATGCGGACGGTAAAGGCAGCAACCTCGTGCTCAAGCTCATCAACCTTGTGATCGTTGGCGACGACTTCTTCGGCACTGGCGATATCGCGGTTCATCACCGATTGAATGGCTTGATCAAGCTGGGCTTCTGCCAGACCGCCCATCTGCATGATGGTCTTGTTGAGATGCTCAAGCTCTTCGTCATAGGAGGTAACGATGTGCTGTTTGGTTGTCATGGGTGTCATCCTTTGGGTCTAACCGAAGCGGCCAGTGATATAGCCCTGGGTTCGCTCGTCGCGGGGGCTGGTGAAAACCTGTTCGGTATCGCCGAATTCCACCAGTTCGCCGAGGTGGAAAAAGGCGGTGCGTTGGGAAACACGCGCCGCCTGCTGCATCGAATGGGTGACGATGACGATGGTGAAGTTTTGGCTCAATTCGTCGATCAGCTCCTCAATCCGTGCTGTGGCGATCGGGTCCAGGGCCGAGCAGGGTTCGTCCATCAGAATGACTTCCGGGTTGACGGCAATGGCGCGGGCGATACACAGACGCTGCTGCTGGCCGCCGGAAAGACTGGTGCCGGACTCATGGAGGCGGTCGCGAACTTCTTTTATAAGCCCTGCCTTGGTCAGTGAGGTCATGACGATATCATCGAGATCGGCGCGGGAAGAAACCAGGCCATGGATGCGCGGGCCATAGGCGACATTCTCATAAATCGATTTTGGAAAAGGATTGGGTTTTTGAAACACCATGCCGATACGGGCGCGTAAATGAACAACATCCACATCCGGGCCATACACATCCATGTCGTCCAGCATCACCAATCCACTGACCCGGCATTCCTCGATAGTGTCGTTCATGCGGTTAAGACAGCGCAGGAAGGTTGACTTGCCGCAGCCCGAAGGACCGATCAGCGCGGTGACCTCATTGACGCGAATTTGCAGATCAATGTCGGTGAGCGCCTGATTGTCGCCGTAAAAGACGTTCACCTTTTCGATGTTCATCTTGGCGCCCTCAAGGGTGGGCGCGGGGGCATTTTTATCCGCCGCCGGTTTCATTGCCTGAACCGAGCTCGAGGATTGTGTGTTTCTCACTGTTACGCGAATCGGTTTGGGTTTCAGGGCCGTTTTCAAAGGTCTCTCCATTTATTCATCGTCGTCTACCAGCGACGCTCAAAACGTTTGCGCAAGTATACAGCCATTGCGTTCATAACAACCAGAAAGGCGACAAGAACGATGGTCGCGGCGGCTGTTTTTTCAACAAATGCCCGCTCAGGGCTGTCTGCCCAGAGATAGACCTGTACCGGCAGGGCGGTGGCCGGGTCGGTAAAGCTTTGGGGAATATCAACGATAAAGGCGACCATGCCGATCATCAACAAAGGCGCGGATTCGCCCAGCGCCCTTGCCATGCCGATAATGGTGCCGGTTAATATCCCCGGCATGGCAAGGGGCAGGACATGGTGCAGCACCACTTGGATCGGTGAGGCGCCAAGACCACGCGCCGCCTCTCTGATCGAGGGGGGAACAGCCTTTAGAGAGGCGCGGGTGGCAATAATGATGGTCGGCAGGGTCATCAGAGCCAGAACCATGCCGCCGACGAGCGGGGCCGAGCGCGGCAGATGCATGAAATTGAGAAAGACGGCTAGCCCAAGAAGGCCGTAAATAATGCTCGGCACTGCCGCCATATTGTTGATGTTGACCTCGATGAAATCGGTCCAGCGGGTTTTTGGCGAAAGCTCTTCAAGATAAATCGCCGCCATGACGCCTAAGGGAAAGGAGAGAATCAGGGTGATGAAAAGGGTCAGGGTGGAGCCGACGATGGCCCCCCAGATACCGGCATTTTCCGGTTCCCTCGAATCGCCATGGGTAAAGAATCGCAGATTAAGCGTGCTCTTTAAGGCGCCCTCGGCTTCCAGCTCTTCAATCCAGCCGACATGTATATCCTTTATGCGCCGCGCGCTCTCAGGAAGGTCGCGCGACACGCTTCCTTTCATAAAATTATCGACCTCATCGGAGGATGGCAGCCAGATATTTTGCGTCGTGCCGATCAGGGCCGGGTCGTCACGGATCAGATGGGAAAGTTCATACCCGGCGGCCTTGCTGATCAACGCCTTGAGTGCTTTGACGTCTTTGCGCTTTGTCACATCCGGAAAACGGGCTTTCAGCGCATTGCGGACAATCTTGCGAAAGTCGGCGCGGGCAAAGACAGCAGGATCGTTTGTTCCTTCCGGGTCAATGATCTGGCGTGAGAAATCAACGGTCAGCTCGATCTGGGTTTCAAAAAAGCCGCCCCAGCCACGGATAAAAATGCTGCCCAGCATGATGACGAGAAAGATCAGGGCGATGGCAATTGCCGAAATGCCGTAAAGACGAAAGCGTGTTTCAGCGGCATGGCGGCGCTTTAAGGAGGCGGCGATGCGATCCGAATGGCTCATTGATTTGCTCTTGCTGGAATCAGTCATATTGTTCTCTGTATTTCTGAACCACCCTCAGAGCAATGAAATTGAGAACAAGGGTGGCGGTAAAAAGCACAAGTCCCAGGGCAAAGGCTGAAAGCGTCTTTGGGCTGTCAAATTCCTGGTCACCGACGAGCAGGGTAACGATCTGAACCGTTACCGTGGTGACGGATTCGAGGGGGTTGGCGGTTAGGTTGGCGGCAAGGCCAGCGGCCATCACGACGATCATGGTTTCACCGATGGCACGCGAGACGCCGAGCAGACAGGCGCTGATGACGCCGGGAAGAGCGGCGGGCAGGACCACCTTGCGAATGGTTTCCGCCTTGGTTGCGCCAAGGGCGTATGAGCCTTCGCGGAGTGAGCGCGGTACAGCGACGATGATGTCGTCAGACAGGGATGAGATAAAGGGGATGATCATAATGCCCATAACGCCGCCAGCCGCCAGGGCACTCTCCGAGGCCACATCAAGACCGATGGAGGTGCCGATATCGCGGAGGAACGGCCCGACGGTCAGGGCGGCAAAAAAGCCGTAAACGACGGTCGGGATGCCTGCCAGAATTTCGAGAACCGGCTTAACGACAGAACGAAGGTTAGGGCTGGCGTAGTCGGCCATATAGATCGCCGACATCAGGCCGATGGGGGTTGCCACCAGCATGGCGATGAAGGTGATGAGAAGGGTGCCGGTAAAAAGCGGCACGGCACCGAATCCGTCAGTACTGCCGACTTGATCTTCCCGGATTGCTGTTTGCGGCGACCAGTTGAGGCCAAAAAGAAAATCGAGAATCGGTATCTGGCGGAAGAAGCTCAGGGACTCGAACAACAGGGAGAAAATAATCCCCACCGTGGTAAGGACGGCGATTGTCGAGCTGCCCATTAAAAAAAGACAGAAGATATGTTCGACTCGGTTGCGCGCCCGCATCTGGGGCCGGATCCGCGTCCAGCTCCATGTCAGGCCGCATAATGCAGCCGCCAGTACGGCGGAGATCATGCCGGCAAGGCTGGTCTGGCGCAGGGATTTCAAATGCTCAGCGGCGGCCTCAAGGTCGGGCTCCGCCGTGGTAGCGAAAGGCTGGCCGTCGGCGATGCGCTCAATTGTCGTGTACAGGAACTCTGGCGATCCGGGGGCTTTGGCAAGGGTGCTTTCGGACAGGCTGGAAAGCACGATGTGCTCGATCACGCCGGGGCCGAACATCAGCCAGAAGGCAAAAACGGAGATGCCTGGGATGGCGCACCAAAGGGCCAGATAATATCCGTAATAACCGGGGAGAGAATGAAGATCCCGCGCCCGCCCATTGACTCGCGCCAAGGCCCGTCCGCGACCAAGGAAATAGCCAAAGCCGGTAAGGAGAAGAAGGGTAACGGCGAGAACGAATGAGGTCATAAATTTCTTCGGGTTAAAAAATAAAAAAAGGGGCGGCTTGTTTACATCGTCAACGGCGTGCGGCTTTTGGCGTTTTTCCGTTGCTGTTCACGCTGATCTTGCGGCAAGGGGATCAGTCCTTTGTCAGCCAGATACCCCTCGTCGCCGATGGCTTTCTCGCTGGTGAATTCCATGACGAACTCCTCAATGCCGGGAATGACGCCGACATGGGCGTTCTTGACATAGAAATAGAGCGAGCGGGCCACCGGGTATTGACCGTCGGCGATGTCCTCGAAATCAGCCTCGACACCGTTGATGGTGCTGCCCTGAACCTTGTCCTGGTTCTGTTCGAGAAAGCTATAGCCAAAGACACCGAAGGCATCCTTGTTGGCGTCAAGCTTTTGAACGATCAGATTGTCGTTCTCACCGGCCTCTACATAGGCACCGTCTTCACGGATCGAATGGCAAATCGATTTGTATTGTTTTTTATCGGCTTTCTTTACCGCCATAATTCCGGGAAAGGTTTTGCAGCCACCCTCAAGGGCAAGCTCGGCAAAGGCGTCTCTGGTGCCGGACGTTGGCGGCGGACCCAGTACTTCGATCTTCACTTCTGGCAGGTTCGGGTCGATATCGCTCCATAGCTTATAGGGATTGGGTTGGAGTTTTGAGCCGTCGGCGTTGGCCGGTACGTTCTTGGCAAGTGCGAGGAAAATCTGCGGCAGGGTGAAGTTGACCTTTTTCGCCTTGGTGGAATTGGCGATCACGATGCCGTCAAAGCCGATCTTGATTTCGGTGATCTCGGCAATGCCGTTCTTGGCGCATTTTTCAACTTCCGATGCCTTGATGCGGCGCGAGGCGTTGGTGATGTCCGGGTGCTGGGTGCCGACACCGGAGCAGAAAAGCTTTAATCCGCCGCCCGAGCCAGTGCTCTCGACAACCGGTGTTTTGAAATCGGACATCTGACCGAATTCTTCAGCCACGGCAGTGGAAAATGGAAAGACGGTGGACGAGCCGACAATGTGGATTTGGTTGCGGGCTTGAGCGCCCTGGGTGAATGCGATGGCTAGAAAGGCCGCCAGAGCTAAGGTCTTCTTCATAATTCCGATCCTTTAAGGAAAT
>JABJES010000162.1 GCA_018663165.1 Rhodospirillaceae bacterium | reverse complement strand
GGGCGATGTGGTCGAACCGCGCCGCGAGTTTATCCAGAACAACGCCCTGAAGGTTGCTAATCTTGACGTTTAAACGGCGGCTCAACGCTTAAGGGCGCGGCGATGCGGGGTGGGCGCGTATTTTGCGTGCGCCCTGTGCCTTGCGCTCTGTGCCCCAATTCCGCCTTTTTATCTCCCCATGATGGCGGCTCTTTCAGCTAATCGATACTGGTCTTATTGATGATCAAAAAATCCCCGCGCGACGGTAATCGCCGCCTTGATATTCCCAGCGCCGAACGGGCGGCGGGAAAATCGCGCAAAAAACCTACCAAGCCCCGTCTGACGAAGGGTGATGGCGGCGGCGCAAAACCAGCTCGTAAAAAAACAGCGGTCAAGAAACCGGCGAAAAAACCCGGCCACAAATCCCTGCTCGCCAAAATGTTCACCTTTTGCGTATTGGCCGTTGTGTGGGGCGGTGTGGCGGTGGGTGGTCTTGTCGCCTGGTATGCGCTGGATCTTCCAGATATTGACAAACTCTCGGCCACCACCCGGCAGCCTAGTTTGACGCTTTTTGACCGTCACGGTGAAACCATTGCCACTTATGGCAATCTTTACGGGCGGCCGATCCAGGCAGGAGAAATGCCAGCGGCCCTAATTCAGGCGGTGATGGCGACCGAAGATCGACGTTTCTTCGAGCATTTCGGAATCGATGTTATCGGTCTCACCCGGGCCATGTGGACCAATCTGCGCCGGGGGCGCGTGGTTCAGGGGGGCAGCACGATCACCCAGCAGATCGCTAAAAATCTCTTTCTTACTCCTGACCGGACGTTAAAACGAAAGGTCCAGGAAGCTCTGCTCTCTTTCTGGCTTGAGCATAAATTCACCAAGGACGAGCTGCTGACAATCTATCTCAACCGGGTCTATCTTGGCGCGGGCACCTATGGCATCTCATCGGCAGCCAACCGTTATTTCGGCAAAAACGTGCGTGATCTCTCGGTTTACGAATCGGCGATGATCGCTGGTCTGCTTAAGGCACCGTCCCGCTTCGCGCCAACCCGCAACCTCGACCTTGCCAAAAGCCGAACCGCTCAGGTGCTGGCCAATATGGTCAATGCCGGTTATCTGACCCCGGAGGCGGCAAAAGTTGCACGGGGTGTTGGCGTGCAGGTGAAAGCTCAAAACGCGCCGGCGGCGAGCACCCGCTATTTTATCGACTGGGTGCTTTCCCAGGTGCCCGATTATGTCGGTGCTGTTGATGACGATTTGGTCGTCACCACCACCCTCGATTTGTCGTTGCAGAAAATCGCCGAAACGGATTTGGTTGAATTGGTCGATAAAGCAGGAGAACAGGTCGATGCGCGCCAGGCGGGGCTGGTTTCCATGGCCCCAGGCGGCGCTGTGCGAGCGATGGTCGGCGGTCGTGATTACGCAGACAGTCAATTCAACCGCGCCACTCAGGCCCGGCGTCAGCCCGGCTCGTCTTTTAAGATGATGGTCTATCTTGCCGGCCTGGAAAGCGGGCTCACCCCTGACGATATTCTGCCCGATGCGCCGATTGAAATTGAGGGCTGGTCGCCAAAAAATTATAACGGCAAGTTCAACGGCCCGATGAAATTGTCACAGGCCTTTATCCGCTCGATCAACTCTATCGCCGTCCGGGTCAGTGAAAAGGCGGGCCGCGCCAAGGTCCGGGAAGTCGCCCGCCGCCTCGGTCTGACGACGCGCCTGCCCAATGGCCCGGCTCTAGCGCTGGGTGTCGGAGAGGCCTCGCTGATCGAGATGACGGCTGCTTATGCCGTGCTCGCCAATCAAGGCAATGGAGTCTGGGCTTATGGCATCGAGGAAATCCGCACCCCCGAAGGAGAGATTCTTTACCAGCGTATGGGCTCAGGCCCAGGGCGGATCATCGCAAAGGGCAATGTCGCCCGTATGCATGAGATGCTGGCCGGGGTGATAAGAGAGGGCACCGGCCGGTCGGCAAATATCGGTCGCCCCATTGCCGGCAAGACCGGCACCAGCCAGGACTTTCG
>JABJES010000161.1 GCA_018663165.1 Rhodospirillaceae bacterium | reverse complement strand
TGAACACGCCGCCCGCCGCGCCGATATCCTCGCCGAGGAACACCACGTTGGGGTCGCGGCGCATTTCCTGGGCGATGCCCTCGGCCACCGCTTCGCGATATGTCAGTTCCGCCATGACGCGCCTCCATCGGCATAAACTTCGGTGGCCATGATATCCGCCGGCGGTTCGGGCGATGCCTTGCAAACTTCGGTGACCCGGTCGACCTCGGCCAGGACTTCATCATTCATGCCGTCGACGACGGATGCATCAATGCCGAAATCGATCAGCCGCTGGCGATAGAACGGGATCGGATCGCGCTTCATCCAGGCCGCGACCTCTTCCTTGGGCCGATAGGTCCCCGGATCGGCCCGGGAATGGCCGTAATGCCGGTAGGTCTTGGCTTCGATCAGCGACGGGCCGTCGCCGGCGCGCGCCCTGGTAAAGGCTGTCTGGGCGACCCGGTACACCGCATCGGCGTCATTGCCGTCGACGATGATGCTGTCCAGCCCATAGGCCGAATAGCGTTTCGGCGCTGGCCAGAGAACTTCCGTCGCGGCCAGATTTTCAGACCCACTCCAATCGAATTCCGGCGGCAATCCGGCATCACCCGGCGACCGCCAGTAAATCTTCCATCCCGGCTGGAGGCTGAACTGAAAACCCAGTTTGAGCGTTTTTCCATCCCCAACCCCGGTTTGCGCGGCAATAAGCCGGACTCGGCTTTCCGCCTCTCCCGCCCAGGGAGAAGCCCCGGATTCGCCTCCATTCCCGCCTGCAGAAACAGCCGAAACACCTGCAAAAACAAGGGCTAAGACGAGAAGCGCCCGAGGCATCCTCAAAGCCGTCCAATGATCGCGGAATGACATATTTCCTCACCAAATTTTAAATTCAACCGGGCTATAATTACCCTGATCCGGGGCACTATACCTTAGGGTTCGGTCACACCAATTCACATTCTCGTGGCTTTTTTTGACCACCCCCTTGAGAAATACCTGCACCTGTTGATAGCATAGAGACATTCCATAGCTGAACCTGAGACGGACATAGACATGTCGTTAAATGATAAACTAGGCAGCTATCTCGACGGGAACCTTCTCATCGCCATGCCGCAGATGAAGGACTCCCGGTTTGAGCGCAGCGTCATTTACATGGTCGCCCATACCGATGATGGGGCTATGGGGCTGGTTCTCAATCAACTCGCCGATTCCATCACCTTCCCCGATCTCCTTGAACAGCTTGAGATCGACCGCTCTTTGTCTGGCCAACAAATCAGCGTGCATTTCGGCGGACCTGTGGAAACCGGACGCGGCTTCGTTCTCCATTCCTCAGAATACCAACAAGAGGGCACCCTGCCCGTCGACCAGGTTGTTTCCCTGACCGCCACCGTGGAAATTGTAAAAGACATTGCCGAAGGCAGAGGCCCCCGCGACTGTCTCCTCGCGCTGGGTTATGCCGGCTGGGGGCCGGGACAACTGGAAACTGAGATCCAGCAGAACGGCTGGCTCCATGTTTCCGCAGATTCAGACCTCGTCTTCAACAAGGACATATCGAAAACCTGGGAACTGGCCATTGCCAAACTCGGGTTTGATCTCTCGATGCTATCGGAAGATGCCGGCCACGCTTAAACTTGCGTCAAGCAAGATCGGCCTTTTAGCCCTTTATCGGCGGCTCTTTTACAGGCTCACAAAATTCCTCCCGCAAGAGACCAAAGGTCTCATGGTCCTGCCATTTTCCGTTGATCTTGAGATATTTACACGCCATCCCCTCATGGCGGAACCCGGCTTTTTCCAACACCCGGCGGCTGGCCTTGTTGGAGGGAATACACGCCGCTTCCATGCGGTGGAGTTCAAGTTGGGTGAAGGCAAATTCCAGCGCTGCCCTCAAGGCGTCGGACATATAGCCCTGCGCCGCATAAGGCGCCCCGATCCAATAACCGAAACTGGCCGACTGGACGATCCCCCGGCGCACATTACTCAACGTAATACCGCCAAGAAGGGTTTCGTCATCGGCTTTGAAAATCAGAAAGCTGTAGGTTTTGTCCGCCTGCCAGTCACGGGCATAGTTACGCAAACGCCGCCTGAAAGCGGTGCTCGAAAGAGCGTTATTGCCCCATTCCGGCTCCCAGGGCGTGAGAAATTCCTTTGAACGCCCCCGCAGGGACGACCAATCCTGCCAGTCGGATTCACCCGGTGGGCGAATAAAGATTTTACCAAAGGAAACGCGGACCGGCGAAACAGAACCTGTTTTTTTCAGGGAAAATGACCATTTCGACGCAGGCTGTTTATTCATCGGCTTGAACCGGAAATCAGACATCCATTGCCCCGCCATTCCTCAGTTAAAAGAGAGCCCAAGCTCATCCAGCCGACCCAGCTTTTTCAGCGGTCCAAGGCTGGCATAAGTGGGGTTCGATGAAAGAACCCGCGCCGACACACGAGCAATCGCGGTCGCATCCACTGCTTCGATCTTCTCAACGATTTCTTCCAAAGGCAAGGAGCGGCCGTAAATCAACAATTGCTGGGCCATTTGCTCGCACCGCGCCCCGGTGCTTTCCTGAGCCATGAGGAGCCCCGCCTTCATCTGCACCCGGACCCGGTTCAACTCATCAGCAGCCATCGTCAGGGCAAGCCCGCTTAGTTCTTCTGCAATGACGGGGAGAAGTTCCCGCACCTGGTCTTGTCCAGTGCCTGCATAGACGCCGAAAATGCCGCCATCGGCATAAGAAGAGAGAAAGCTGTAAATGCTGTAGGCAAGGCCGCGCTTTTCACGGACTTCCTGAAACAGGCGCGAAGACATGCCGCCGCCGAGAAGATTTGAAAACATGGCCAGAGCGTAATAATCCGGATCGGTATAGGCCAGCCCCTCGAAACCGAGAACAAGGTGAACCTGTTCCAGGTCCCGGTCATCTGTTGCATCTCCACCCAGATATTTGGCCGGCTCAACCGATTGTTCGGATTTGGAAGGCGGCTTATCAAAGGCATTTCCAACCATTTCAACTAACGCCCGATGATCGAGATTCCCGGCCGCCGAAACCACCATGCGTGGAAAGGTGTAATTGGCGCCGAGGTAATCGCAGATCGAGTCCCGGGAGAACCCCAGCACCAGCTCCTTGGTACCGAGGATGGGCCGTCCCATAGGCTGATCGGGATAGGCGCGGGCCTGAAAATGATCAAACACAACGTCATCCGGGGTATCGGCGGCCTGGCCGATTTCCTGAACAATGACATGACGTTCCCGTTCAAGCTCTTGCGGCTCAAAGGTCGAATGCTGAAGAATATCAGCCAGAATATCAACCGCCAGAGGCAAGTCCTCTTTCAGCACCTTAGCGTAATAGACCGTGCTTTCCCGCGAGGTATAGGCGTTGAGATGACCGCCGACCGCCTCAATTTCCTCGGCAATTGCTTTTGCCGTCCGGCGCTTTGTGCCCTTGAAGGCCATGTGCTCAAGAAGATGGGAAATACCGTTGATTTCCGGACGTTCATGGCGTGTGCCAACGCCCACGGCAACGCTGAGCGTAACCGATTCCACCGTCTGCATGGTATCACTCGCCACCCGCAGGCCATTTTCTAATGTCGTAACTTCAACGCTCATGGGGCGCCCTGCTTTCCATTTGAGGTCAAGACCGCCTGTGCGCGGATATAAGCGGCAACCGCACCGACATCATTAGGCAGGGCGTGGCTTTTTTCTTCCAACGCGAACAGATCCTGTAACCGGTCAAGGCAAGGATCATGAACGCCTAGAGCGTCTTCCACCGCCACCGGGAATTTAGCCGGATGGGCAGTGGCCATGGCAATAAGAGGAACCGCCACATCTTTGCGCCGCGCCCGACCCGCCATGATACCAACAGCCGTATGGGGGTCGATCACCATCCCGGTTTCACCAAAAAGCGCCTTAATCGCCGCTTTTGTTCCCTCATCATCGAGGCTGTAACCGCTAAAAAGTGCCCGCGCCTGGGCGAGAACGTCCCCATCGACGGCAAATTTGCCGCTCAAACGGAATTCTTCCATCAGGCAAGCCACGCGCGCGCCGTCACGCCCATAAAGATCAAACAGCAGGCGCTCAAAATTGCTCGAAATCTGGATATCCATGCTCGGGCTCAGCGAGGCTTCGACGCCGCGCATCTCCATCACGCCACTTTCGAAAAAACGGGTAAGGATATCGTTGCGGTTTGAGCCAACGATGAACTGGGCCACGGGAAGCCCCATGGCGCGAGCGGCATAACCAGCATAAACATTACCGAAATTACCCGTCGGCACAGCAAAGGAAATTTCGCGTCCCGGTGCGCCGCATTTCAACCCGGCCCAGAAATAATAGACAATCTGGGC
>JABJES010000159.1 GCA_018663165.1 Rhodospirillaceae bacterium | reverse complement strand
GCGGGCCTCTTTCTGCTCGCCCTTTTTAGCGGAACCGATCCCGGCATTGGCATTTTCGGCCTGACCATTACCGCCGCCGCCTTGGGCTTCCTGTGGTGGAACTGGCCCCCCGCCCGCATTTTCATCGGTGATGTCGGCAGCGCGCCGCTGGGGTTTCTGCTCGGCTGGCTGCTCCTTGGCCTCGCCATTTCCGGGGCCTGGGCCGCCGCGCTGATCCTGCCCCTGGCCTATCTTACAGATGCCACCTGGACCCTTCTGCGCCGTTTAATCCGGGGCGAAAAGGTCTGGCAGGCCCATGCCCAGCATTTCTATCAGCGCGCCCTGGGCCTCGGCATGAGGCACAGTGATGTGGCCCGATTTTTCCTGATCACCGATCTGGGGCTGGTCGCGCTGGCCCTGGCTTCAACTGCAAAGAGCTTTCCCGGTGCCCCCTGGCTTGCTTTAAGCGGTGCTTGCGTCCTTGTTTTCGGGCTTTTCCACCGCCTGACCCGAAAAAACCCGGAAGCATAACAAGGCCGGATGATCACCGCGACCGAACATACCCTCAGCCTGTCGACGGCGGCGACAGATATGATTATGATCACTGCTTGAGTTTTAGGGAGTCCGATGAAGCTTCGTTTCCCCCGTTTTAAACGCATTCACGCCGCCTTCCTTCATGACATCTTCATGGCCGGGGCATCGTTTTCGCTCGCCCTCTATCTGCGGATCGGCGGATCGGTCTTCAATTACCCGGAAGGATTCGTTCTTAGCGGGACGATCCTTTTTGTTCTCGTCTGCGCTCCGGTGTTCTGGCTGACCGGCATGTATCGGGGCGTCTGGCGGTATGCATCGCTCAACGATTTGATGACGATCACCCGCGCGGTGACAATCGCCGTTCTCGTGTTCCTTCTGGTTCTGTTCCTCGCCACCCGGCTTGAAAATCTGCCGCGTTCATTCTTTGTCATCAACTGGTTTGTCCTCCTCAGCCTGCTTGGTGGGCCGCGCTTCCTTTATCGCGTGTTCAAGGACAGGCGGCTGGAAAACGTGCTGGCGCTGGAAGATCACGTCCGGGTGCCGGTGCTGCTGATCAGTGCCGGAGACGCAGCGGAAATGTTCCTCCGCGAGGTTCACCGCAACCCCGCCTCGCCTTATCGCGTCGTCGGTATTTTGTCGGAAAAAGCAGCCAGGGTCGGTCGCCAGATTCACGGCAGCCGGATTCTCGGAACCCTCGACGATCTTGCCGCAGTGGTAAAAAAACTAAAGCGGGAAAACCTGGCACCGCGCCGCCTGATCATCACCCAGGACGGATTGGACGGTGCCATCGTGCGCGATCTCCTCGAAGCTGCCGACCGGCTCGGCCTGACCCTGGCCCGCCTGCCCAAACTGACGGATTTGAAAAGCGGCATCAGTGACAGACTTGAGATTAAGCCCATCGCCATCGAGGATGTGTTGGGCCGCCCCCAGACCACCCTCGATCTTCCGGCCATGGAACGGCTTATCGCAGGACGTCGAATTCTTATTACCGGTGCCGGCGGCACCATCGGCAATGAGCTGGTGCGCCAGATCTGTTGTCTCGAACCCGCCCATATCAGTCTTCTCGATAACGGCGAATTCCAGCTCTATACCATCGACCTTGAAACCGCCGGAACCCATCCCGACCTTTCCCGCAACGCCCTGCTGGCCGATGTCCGGGATCGCGAGCGGATAACCGAAGTAATGGCGCTTGAGACCCCCGACATCGTTTTCCATGCAGCAGCCCTCAAGCACGTTCCAATGGTTGAAGATAACCCGCTGGAAGGAATCCTTACCAACACCATCGGTTCGCGCTGTGTCGCCGATGCCTGCGAAAAGGTTGGCGTGACGATGATGGTGCAAATCTCCACCGACAAGGCGGTGAACCCGACCAGCATCATGGGCGCAACAAAACGGCTCGCCGAAAGCTATTGCCAGGCGATGGATTTGAGCACCAAAAAAGCAAAGGCCTCAACCCGCTTTGTCACCGTGCGCTTCGGCAATGTGCTCGGCTCAACCGGCTCTGTGATCCCGCTTTTCGAAAGACAGATCGCCAGCGGCGGCCCGGTTACCGTTACCCATCCCGACATGACCCGTTATTTCATGACGGTGCGGGAAGCCGTAGAACTGGTGCTTCAGGCCGCTGCCCTGGGCAATCAAACCACCGATGCAGCAGGTGGCGAAAAAGGCGGCAAGGAAAGTGAAAAAGAAGGCAAGATTTTCGTTCTCGACATGGGTGAGCCGGTGCGTATTCTCGATCTTGCCAATCAGGTTATCCGTCTGGCCGGCCTGACACCGTGAAAGGATATCGCCATCACCTTTACCGGGCCACGGCCGGGGGAAAAGATGTTCGAGGAACTTCTCCACGCTTCAGAAAACCTCGTCCCCACCGCCTGCGAAGGGCTTTTTCTGGCCGCACCCAGGATCGTCGATCACAAGGTTCTCACCCGCGCACTCGACAAGCTGGAAAATCTTGCCCGATCCGGCAAAAGCGAAAAGGCGCTGGCCGAACTGGCCCGTCTGGTGCCCGAATATCACAGTGAAACGCCATGTGAATCGCAGCGCGAAACACCGCAACAGATAAATCTGAAAACCACACAGGCAATTTCATGAGCGATACTGACAAGGCGGCTATTACCCGCGCCCTTATATCCGTTTCCGACAAAACAAATCTTCTCACCCTGGGCCGTTTTCTGGCCGAACGAGGCGTTGAGATTCTGTCCACCGGCGGATCAGCCAAGACGCTCCGTGAGGGCGGGGTGAGCGTTAAGGATGTTGCCGAACATACCGGCTTTCCCGAGATCATGGATGGCCGGGTGAAAACCCTCCATCCCCTCATCCATGGCGGTCTTCTAGCACGACGCGATGACAGCGACCATCTCAAGGCCATGGCCGATCATGACATCGCGCCAATCGATCTTGTGGTGATTAATCTCTATCCCTTCGAAGAAACCGTGGCCTCAGGCGCGGGTGCAGCCGAGGTAATCGAGAACATTGATATCGGTGGCCCCTCTATGGTTCGCTCGGCGGCAAAAAACCATGCCTTCGTTACCGTTGTGACTGACCCGGATGATTACGATTGTGTGATGGCCGAGATAAAAGAAAATAACGGCGCCACCAGTTTTGAACTTCGCCGCCGCCTCGCTGCCAAGGCCTTTACCCGCACGGCTGCCTATGATTCAGCGATTAGCACCTGGTTCAACAGTGAGCTCGGCGACACCTTTCCCACCCGCCTGACCCTTGCCGGCACAAGATCAGAGGTGCTGCGTTACGGCGAGAACCCCCATCAGGAAGCCGCCTTTTATAAACATGGCCGTGCCCGGCCTGGCATCGCCACCGCCCATCAGATTCAGGGCAAGGAGTTGTCCTATAACAATCTCAACGATACCGACGCCGCCTTTGAGCTGGTCGCCGAGTTTGACGCCCCCGCCATCGCCATCATCAAGCATGCCAATCCCTGCGGTGTCGCCATCGGCAAGACACCCTTTGAGGCCTATAAAAAAGCCCTGGCCTGTGATCCGGTCAGCGCCTTTGGCGGCATCATCGCCCTCAACCGGGCGCTCGACGGGGAAACCGCTAAAGCGATTGCCGAACTTTTTGTCGAGGTGGTGATCGCCCCAGAGATTAGCGCGCCCGCACGCGCGGCCTTAGCAGGGAAGAAAAACGTCCGGCTTCTCGAAACCGGTGCCATGCCCGATCCGACGAGCCCTGGGATGACTGTGAAATCTTTGGCCGGGGGCTATCTTTTCCAATCCAGAGATCAAGGTTGCATCAAGCAAGCCGATCTCAAGACCGTGACAAAACGACCCCCCAGTAAGAGCGAGCTGGCCGATCTGCTGTTTGCCTTCTCCGTCTGTAAGCACGTTAAATCGAATGCCATCGTCTATGCCAAGGACGGAGCCACCGTGGGGATTGGTGCTGGCCAGATGAGCCGCATCGATTCGGCACGCATTGCAGCGATTAAATCCGACGAGGCGGCACAGGCGGCGGGTGAAACGGAAAGCCGCACCAAAGGCTGCGTGGTGGCGTCGGATGCCTTTTTTCCCTTTGCCGACGGCTTGCTGGCCGCCGCCAGCGCCGGGGCAATTGCGGTGATCCAACCGGGAG
The DNA here is from genome assembly GCA_018663165.1 of Rhodospirillaceae bacterium. GTDB lineage: Bacteria > Pseudomonadota > Alphaproteobacteria > UBA11136 > UBA11136 > JABJES01. The sequence goes on along the minus strand of JABJES010000159.1, from coordinate 3,232 downwards.
GATCAATGCGCGACGACGAAGTGATCAAAGCAGCCGATGAAAAAGGCCTCGCCATGGTGATGACCGGCATGCGCCACTTCCGCCACTAGGGGGCCAAGGCCCGGCTCTAGCGCACGTCTTTTACCGGCAACAGGAACAACAACCCGGCGATTAGAAAGATTAGCACCGTCGCCATGCCGGCACGCTGGCTGTCGAACAACAAGGTTACCCAGGCCAGGAGTGCGGGGCCAAGAAAGGCCGTCGCCTTGCCGGAAAAAGCATAAAGCCCGAACATTTCCCCATGCATGTCGGCAGGGGCGAGGCGCGCCATCATCGAGCGACTGGCGGCTTGCACCGGGCCGACGAAGACCCCCAGCGGCAGGGCAAAGACCCAGAACCAGAATTGTCCCTCGGCGACAATAAGTGCCGAACCGAAAATGATGAGCCCGACGAGCGAAATCAAAATTGTCCGTTTCGGCCCGATCCAATCATCAACCCAGGCAAAACCGACAGCCCCAAGGGCGGCGGTGAGATTGATCCCAATGCCAAAGGTAATCACCTCTGTAAGCGTAAAGCCGAAACTGCCAGCGGCGTAAATTCCGCCAAAAGCAAACAAGGTGTTCAAGCCGTCGATATAGAGAAGGCGGGCGAAAAGAAACCGCGCGATATGGGCGTAATCACGAATGTGGCGCAAGGTCGAGATAAGCATCCCCACCCCTTGCCGCGCCGCAGCACCCATCGAAAGATGGCTTCTCGCATGATCGGGGGTGAACAGAAAAAGCGGCAAGGCAAAGACACCCATCCACACAGCGACCAACACGGCGCAGGCCCGCACCGGCTCGGCCAATGCCGGATCAAGGCCGAAGGGCGGCGTCTCGGCCTGGACAAAACCAACAAGCGCAATACCCAAACAAGCGAGCCCCCCGGCATAGCCGAACCCCCACCCCCAGCCGGAAATACGCCCCAAACGATCCGCCGGGGCGAGTTCGGGCAAAAGCGCATTATAAAACACCATGCCAATCTCAAAACCGATCGTCCCCAAGACAACAAAGGTCAGCGCCCATAATGCATCGCCCGGATCGGGCTGGGTGAACCACAGACAGGCGCTGGAAACAATTGCCAGCAGAGTAAAGGCGAAGAGCCAGGGCTTACGCCGCCCGCCCTTATCGGCAATGGCGCCGAAGATCGGTCCGGCAAAAGCGATGATGAGGGCGGCCAGACTCTGGGCGCGGCCCCAGGAAGCTGTTCCTTCGACCGGCGAGACGGCCACGGCTTGAGTGAAATAGGCGGCGAAAAGGAACGTGGTAATGACGGTGGGAAAGGCTGAATTAGCCCCGTCGAAAAGGCACCAGGAAAAAAGACCGCCGCGCCCTGAGCTTTTCTTGGTCAATCTCGCCCCCGGTTAGACCCTGAAAAAATCAGCTTACGACTTTACGGCCAAAACCCCAACCTGACGGCAGGCAACACCCAGCATCGGCAAATCAACCGCCATTCCCGGCGAGCAAATTTCGCAAACCATGCGCTCCAGGCTTCCAACATTATGGGCATATTTCCCGGCCCAGGCGTCAATCCGGGAACCGGCGTCCCCCGCCCGGCCCTTTTCCTTGCCCCCATTTTCCAGCACCCGGCGAGTCAGCTCAGACTGGAAGTACATAAGGTCATCATTAATCGCGGCCAGGGCCTCCCGGTCCCAGGGGCCTTCTATCTCTACTTTCCCACCAACCATGCGCAGGGAATCGATGCCGAAATGAGCGCCGACGGCAAAATAAACCCGTGCTGTCTCTTCCACCGGCAGAGGGATGAGAGCCGAAAGCCGCACGATATCGAGACCACTACCCAGAATGTCCAGCGCCGCAATATGGTGGGCCAAATCATCGGGCACCCCCTGGCTTGAGAAGGTAAGACGCCGTTGATCAAAAGCCGCCCGGTCGCTCTCGCTCAACACCTTGTCAAGACAAGCGATAAGCGCCGCAATACCCGCTGCAAATTCAGCGCAGGTTTTGGTGATGTTGAGCGCACGCGGGCAATGGCGCAAAAGCCACAAGGACCCTTGAGTGATCAGATCCTGAGTAGCGATATGCATCTCGGTCTGCACCGCTGCCGGCACCTTATTGTCCAGAGCCTCAATATCACTCCACAGGGTAAGCATGCCGAAGACATCGCGGACAATCGAATAGGCCCTGGCAATATCAGCCTCTGAGCGACCGGTTTTTTCACCCATGTCCTGGATAAAGGAAATACCAGCCCGGTTGATGAGGCTGTTGGTCAGCCGGGTGGCGACGATTTCCCGGTTAAGCCGGTGGCTCATCAGGATATCGGGGTATTTATCGCGCAAACGTGTCGGGAAATAACGCACCATATCGCGCATCAAAAGCGCATCATCGGCGAGATCAGAATCGAGCAGCCGGTCGTACAGCTCCAGCTTGGCATAGCCGAGAAGAACGGCAATCTCTGGCCGGGTCAGGGTTTGACCGCTGGCCCGGCGATCCGCCAAAGCCTCGTCGTCGGGCAGGAATTCAACCTGACGATTGAGACGGCCCGAACGCTCAAGCGCCTGCATCAGGCGAACATAACGGTCAAACCCGCCACGGCCACGGGCCAAACCAATCGTGATCGCCTGGGTCTGCCAGTAATTGTCCCGCAGAACCAGCATCCCCACTTCGTCGGTCATCTCGGCAAGCAGCTTTTCGCGCTTTTTATGGCTGGTCTTTTTTGCCGCAATTAACTGGTCAACGGCGATCTTGATGTTGACCTCGTGATCGGAACAATCAACACCGGCGGAATTGTCGATGGCATCGGTATTGATCCGCCCACCTTCGCCCGCGCACCCGGAAATTGCGTATTCGACCCTGGCGCGCTGGGTAACACCGAGGTTCGCGCCCTCGCCGATGACGTGTGCGCGAACGTCCCTGGCATCGATCCGCACCGCATCATTGGCGTGATCGCCAACTTCCGCATCGCTTTCATTGCTTGCCTTAAGATAAGTACCGATGCCGCCGAACCACAAAAGATCGACTTGCGATGAGAGCATGGCCCGGATCAATTCGGCCGGAGTCACATTCTCGCGGCTAAGGCCGAACAATTTTTTTGCCTGAGGAGAAAGAGCAATTGACTTGGCGCTGCGCTCAAAAATCCCACCGCCTTTTGAGATCAGTTGCGTGCGATAATCGGACCAGCTTGAGCGTGCCAGATTGAACAGGCGCTTACGCTCAACAAAACTTTTTGCCGCATCCGGCTCGGGGTCGATAAAAAT